>NZ_JAFNON010000008.1:0-115631 GCF_026536245.1 Gilliamella sp. B2824
ACACCTTTTTATTCGTCAAGATCTTTTTTCAATATTTTTGATCTTGCTCTCTAACACGTTCTTCGTTTGTTTTTCACTAACGCCGAGTCAGTGGATGCGCATTATAGGCACTTCATTTTTTTTATCAAGCAAAAAAACATGATCTTTTAATTGTTCGAATAAGCTTTAAACACTCAAAACATTAATGCATTGATATCGTTGAAGATTATATTGAGCTAATTTGCTAGTTAATTTTTCAACATATTGGTTAAGCGCTGTGCTAACAATAATATTCTCTTTATTTAGTGGTAAATTACTATCAATCAATTTGCCTTTTTCATGAAGTAATTCATAAACACGCATCGCAATTGCATTACCAGAGTCAATAAAAGTAGCGTGAGGAAAAATTACCTGCAACTCTTCTTTGATAAAAGGATAATGTGTACATCCCAATACAATAGTATCAGGGCAAACCGATAAACTTAGCCAAGGCTGTAATAACTGTTTAAGTTGCGGCATATTAACTGCCATACCTTGCAGTTTATTCTCTGCAATCTGTGCTAGTTCAGATAGCCCAAGTAATTCAACTTTACAATCAGGTGCAAACTGTTTAATCAAATTGTTTGTATAGGCTCTTTGAACTGTTGCTTTGGTTGCTAATAGCCCTATACATTTATTTTTAGTCATTTGACTAGCTGGTTTAATAGCTGGCACGACGCCAACAATCGGAAAAGAAAATTTAGCACGTAAACTAGGTAAACATATGGTACTTGCTGTATTACAAGCAATAACCGCTAAATCAATAGTATATAATTTGCTAATGTTATCAATAACATTAATTACTCTATCAATAAGAAACTGTTCTGATTTATCTCCGTAAGGGAACATTTCATTATCAAATGCATAGATATAGTGTAGATTAGGCATCTTTTTGTAGATTTCATTATAGACAGATAACCCACCGATACCCGAATCAAATATTAATATTGTTGGAGATTGTCTCGCTATGCTCATATTAAATAAAGATTAGGAAATTAAATCGACATTATCCTAAATTGAATAAAAATTTATGCAAGTAATTTTGTTTAAGGTAATACTGGCTTTTTTACTCATAAATTATTAAAATAGACGTCTAGATGGTAAAACTGCTAAAATAGAATACATCTCATCGCATATCAAGTATTGCATTTAATAAGTTAAAAGAAGGTATATCATGTCAGAATTTTTATTTACTTCAGAATCTGTTTCAGAAGGTCATCCAGATAAAATCGCCGATCAAATATCTGATGCAGTGCTTGATGCTATTTTAAAGCAAGATCCAAAAGCAAGAGTAGCTTGTGAAACTTATGTTAAAACTGGTATGGCTTTAGTCGGTGGAGAGATAACGACATCTGCTTGGGTAGATATTGAAGAGTTGACTCGCAAAACTATTCATGACATCGGATATACTAGCTCAGAAATGGGGTTTGATGCCAATTCATGTGCGGTACTCAATGCTATTGGTAAACAATCACCAGATATAAACCAAGGTGTCGATCGCAAAGATCCTCTTGAACAAGGTGCAGGTGATCAAGGCATTATGTTTGGTTATGCTACCAATGAAATGCCGAATTTAATGCCTGCAGCAATTAGTTATGCACATGATTTAATGCGCCGTCAGGCAGAAGTCAGAAAAAATGGAACGCTCCCTTGGTTACGCCCTGATGCTAAAAGTCAAGTCACATTAATCTATCAAAATGGTCAGATAAAAGGCGTTGATACAGTAGTTTTATCAACCCAGCATTCAGAAGGTATTGAACAAAAAGCAATACAAGAAGCAGTAATGGAAGAAATCATTAAACCAACATTGCCTGCCAAATGGTTAACATCAAGAACCAAATACTTTATTAATCCTACGGGTCGATTTGTTATCGGTGGTCCAATGGGGGATTGTGGATTAACGGGTCGTAAGATTATTGTCGATACTTATGGTGGAGCTGCACGTCATGGCGGAGGCGCATTTTCAGGAAAAGATCCATCTAAAGTTGATCGTTCAGCTGCATATGCTGCTCGGTATGTTGCTAAAAATATTGTTGCAGCAGGGCTTGCCGATAAATGTGAATTACAAATATCGTACGCAATAGGCGTTGCAAATCCAACATCGATTTATGTCAATACTTTTGGCACAGAAAAGATTGATCATGATAAAATAGTAAATTTAATCAAAGAATTTTTTGATTTAAGACCTTATGGATTGATTCAAATGCTTGATTTGATTCAGCCAATTTATCAACAAACTGCTAGTTATGGCCATTTTGGTCGTGATATTTTCCCATGGGAAAAAACAGATAAAGCTACATTACTTCGCGATGCCGCAGGATTATAGACGAATACCCATTTTATTACATAATAAAGTCATGGCTTGTTTAAGGGAAAACCTAAGACAAGCCAGCCTTATTTTACACACCGTATTTCCTGAACCTAAAGTAATTTATAAAGTTAAAGGAAGTATTGCCGGTAGCGCACTGTTAACACGCTGGGAAATACAGCTTAATTCAATAATGTTAACTGACAATGGTGATACATTTATTGATGAAGTCGTTCCTCATGAACTTGCTCATCTACTGGTGTTTAAAACATTTGGTAAAGTTAAACCTCATGGCAAAGAGTGGCAATATATGATGTCTGAAGTATTAGGTAAATTACCAAAAGTAACCCATAACTTTACAATAAAGCGCAATAGCTATATGTACCGTTGTAATTGCCAAATCCACCATTTAACTAAAATCAGACATAATAAAATCCAAAACAATAAAACTAGTTATTTATGCCAAAAATGCGGTAGTATACTTAAACAAGTTATTCCAATTTAGACCATTACATGTGTAAACTCGATTTTCATTTTTATAAAAGTTCATTTTTTATTCTTCTCTTAGGTGTGTTTCTGTATATTTTCGGTAATTTTTATATTCCTCTATATAATGGGTTAACAGTTACACTTATTGAACACCTACAATCTCTCTTTTTATTATTTATGTGTGGTTATACGTTTTATTATGCAAAACGCGTACAACATCATGCTACCTTATATAAATTCTGGATTTGGACAATCTTTTGGTGGATTATGCTTTTTGGACGAGGAATAAGTTGGGGGCGTGATTTTTATCCTGACGTTCCACGTTTTTATTATAAAATCATTGCAGCTATTGTAATGGGTATACCATTACTGACGACTTTCTTACCAACAATCCGCAAAGAAATAGCACGGCGTTATAAATTTGAAAGTATTCCTTTTTGGCATATCTTTTTCGCATTTCTTTTTTTGGGAATTGCAGATATCGCAGAGCACCATCGTATGGGACACGAATTTTTAGTATTAACTCGAGAACGTAAAGATTTGATTGAAGAATTAATGGAAATTCCTTGCCTGCTCTGTATAGCATTAACAACTTTCTATATGCAAACAAATGAACAAAAAAGGTTGAGTAAATCATGTTAAGTTATCGTCATAGCTATCATGCTGGTAATCATGCAGATGTGTTAAAACATATTGTTTTAACCTTGTGTCTTGAATCGTTAAAAGAAAAAGAAAAATCGATTTTATATTTAGATACGCACTCTGGTGCTGGCCGTTATTTATTACAAAGCGAGCATGCTGAAAAAACGGGTGAATATTTATCAGGAATAAATTTAGTTTGGCAACAAACAGCTATACCAGAAGCTCTTACTCCGTATATTTCAGTGTTAAAACGATATAATCCTTTTGATACTTTGAAATATTATCCAGGTTCTCCTTTAATTGCTAAACAACTATTAAGAGAACAAGATAAATTGAATTTAACTGAATTACACCCAAGTGACTATCCTTTATTAAAGCAAGAATTTGCAAAGGATAAGCGCGCTAACGTGTTACGTGAAGATGGTTTTTTGCAATTAAAATCTAAATTACCACCACAATCACGTCGCGGCATTATTTTGATCGATCCATCTTACGAAATAAAAGAAGACTATCAAAAAATTCCAGCAGCAATTTATGAAGCTTATAAACGTTTTGCAACTGGAGTTTACTTGATTTGGTATCCTGTTGTGTCAAGAACACAAAGCCAAAAAATGATAGATGGAATTGTAAATTTAGGAATTAAACGAATATCACAATTTGAACTAGCATTAAGGCCGGATAATAATCATAAAGGAATGACCGCATCGGGCATGATTGTCATCAATCCACCTTGGAAATTGCATGAGCAAATGCAAACAATCTTACCGTGGCTATCCAATATTCTTGATACAGATAAGACTGGCAATATACTGATTAAAAAATTAGTGACAGAATAAATTGTCAGGTTAATAAACAAAATGCGAGGTTTTCTCGCATTTTAAATAATTATAAAGAAAACGTTAAAACTGAAATTATGGAAAAAAATGGCATGCAAATAAATAGATCCATAAAATAATAGTTAATAATAAAGATAAAAATACCGCTGCTGAACCATAATCTTTAGCTCGACCTGATAACTCATGTCTTTCCTTACCTATACGATCAACAACACACTCAATTGCACTATTAATCAGTTCAACAATCATGACTACACCAATCGAGCCAAGTAATAAAATACGTTCATAAATAGAAAAATCGATTAGCATCACAATAATATAAGCTACTATTAATAAAATTAATTCTTGACGAAATGCAGCTTCATACCTAATAGCCGATTTAAAGCCTTTTAAAGAATATTTGGTTGCATTAAAAATACGTTGTAAACCTGTCGATTTTTCCATCATAACATTCCAAATTAAAAATTATCTAACATATCCGTAATTCATTAGCCTTTGAAATCTTCTCTCCAATAAAACCGACTCATCCATATTTTCAAGCTCGTCAAGATCACTTAGTAGCTGCTTTTTCAATGAGGTAGCTACTGTACTATAATCACGATGCGCACCGCCAAGAGGTTCAGGCACAATAGAATCAATAAGATTTAATTTGAGTAATTTATCAGCTGTCATATTCATGGCTTCAGCAGCAACTGATGCCTTATCTGCGCTTTTCCATAATATAGAAGCACAGCCTTCAGGAGAAATCACAGAATAGGTACTGTACTGTAGCATATTCACTTTATCTGCAACACCAATAGCCAGTGCGCCGCCAGATCCACCTTCACCAATTACAGTACAAATTGTTGGCACTTTTAAACGTGACATTTCACGTAGGTTACGCGCTATGGCTTCAGCTTGACCTCGTTCTTCTGCACCAATCCCAGGATAAGCACCGGGTGTATCGATAAAAGTAATAATAGGTAATTTAAAGCGTTCAGCCAATTGCATCAGCCTTAATGCTTTACGATATCCTTCCGGAGCAGGCATACCAAAATTACGATATATTTTTTGTTTGGTCTCACGACCTTTTTGATGGCCAATAACCATAACAGCACGATCATCAATACGTGCAATTCCACCTACAATAGCTTTATCATCAGCATAAGCACGATCACCAGCTAATTCATCAAAATCAGTGAAAATCTCTTTAATATAATCTAATGTATACGGTCGGTTTGGATGCCGAGCTAGTTGTGCAACATCCCAAGGGGACAAGTTTGCAAATATTTTTTTAGTTAATTCACGACTTTTTTGATTTAACTGTTTAATTTCTTTATCTAAATTGATATCTAATTCCACTTGTTGTGAATCAATATTCTTTAAGGAATTAATTTTTGCTTCTAATTCCGCTATCGGCTTTTCAAATTCCAAAAAATTGCTCATAACGATTATGATTGCCTCTTGTGTTATTTGTATTTCCTAAAAAATACACTACTAAATACAGTATATTGACTATTTCTTAAGATAAAATTAAGCCAATTCTACTATGTAATACGCATTAAAGTCACCAATATTTATTTCAGTAAGCTTTAAGATATATTAAAATCATTTTACCTAATTCTATTGATATAAATTTTATTCTGAGTAGTTGATGAAAAATGCATCGCTAATATATATGGGCTATTCGAACTCAAATTCAATACGCTCATTTCCAAGTAATGTTTTCAACTCTACGATTAAAGCATCTTCAGGAACTATACGCCAAGTTGTTCCAAATTGGATCCGAACGACCGAATCATCTCGATGATAATAAAGATTAACCGGTACACTTCCATGTCGATAAGGTTCTAAAATCTGTTGTAAACGCTGTAATATCGAACGATTAGCTTCAGCTTCAGTTAATGTAATAGCCAAGCCCTTAACATATTTAGCTCGAGCATCTTTCAAATCAACAATATCGCGAACAGACATCTTTAGTCCACCATTAAAATCATCGGGGCTAACTTGACCTGACACTATCAGAATTTTATCTTTAACTAAAAGATGCCCAAACTTTTCTAAAGAATCGGCAAATAACATACCATCAATTCGACCAGAACGATCATCTAAAGTAAATAGACCAATTTTATTGCCTTTTTTGGTAATTCTAACTCTTGCATCAGCAACTATTCCTGCGAAGGTAGCTGTCTTTCCCCAACCAGTTGGCGCAGCTTCACTAATGCGTACGCCACCGGCATAACGATTGAGTTCTTTTAAATATTGCGTAACCGGATGGCCGGTTAGATAAAGTCCTAAAGCATCTCTTTCGCCATCAAGTAATACTTGAGCGGGTAATTCTGGTACTGCTGCATAAGCATGTTCAACTTGTTCAGGCTCTTCAGCTAATACGCCAAACATATCTTCTTGGCCAATATTTTGCGCTTTGGTATATTGCTCAGCTGCCTGCATTGCATCACTAATACTATGTAAAATTGCTGCCCGATGCGGTCCTAATTTATCAAAAGCACCGGCCATAGTTAGCTTTTCTAATACACGTCGATTGATTTTTTTCATATCTGTGCGCGCGCACAGTTCAAAAATATTTTTAAAATAGCCCCCACTATTACGAGCTTCAACAATTGCTTCAATTGGCCCTTCACCAACGCCTTTTATTGCACCAATGCCATAAACAATTTCGCCTTTGTCATTCACATGAAAATGGTACAAACCGCTGTTAATATCTGGAGGATTAACTTTTAGTCCCATTCGTAAGCATTCATCAACCAAGCCCACAATTTTATCGGTATTATCCATATCTGCTGTCATAACAGCTGCCATGAATTCAGCTGGATAATGGGTTTTCAGCCATAAAGTTTGGTAAGACACCAGTGCATAGGCGGCAGAGTGTGATTTATTAAAACCATAACCTGCAAACTTTTCAACCAAATCAAAAATATGCATTGAAAGTTCACCATCCACACCTTGTTTCTCAGCGCCTTCTTTAAAAACAGAACGTTGTTTAGCCATCTCTTCTGGTTTCTTTTTACCCATAGCACGGCGCAGTAGATCAGCACCGCCTAAGGTATAACCGGACAAAGTTTGTGCTATTTGCATGACCTGTTCTTGATATAAAATAATCCCATAAGTTGGCTCTAAAATAGGTTTTAATGACTCATGTTGATATTTTATATCGGGATAAGAAACATCTTCTCGCCCATGTTTACGATCGATAAAATTGTCTACCATTCCTGACTGTAAAGGTCCCGGGCGAAATAATGCTACTAAAGCAATCATATCCTCAAAACAGTCTGGTTTTAAGCGCCGAATTAAATCTTTCATGCCACGCGATTCTAGCTGAAATACTGCGGTTGTTTCAGCTTTCAGCAATAAATCGAAAGAGTCTTTATCATCCAGAGGAATGCGCGTAATATCAACAAGTTCTTTCCCTTCTCTAATCTGACGTTCATTAATCATTTTGATCGCCCAATCAATAATGGTTAATGTGCGCAATCCTAAGAAATCAAACTTAACTAAGCCAGCATATTCAACATCATTTTTATCAAATTGAGTAACAGGATGATGCCCTTCGGGATCACAATAAATAGGTGAAAAATCGGTAATTTTTGTTGGTGAAATCACAACACCACCCGCATGTTTACCTGCATTGCGAGTTACGCCTTCTAATTGACGAGCAATATCAATTAGCGACTTAATTTCCTCGTTATTATCATATAATTCTTGTAATTGTGGCTCAATTTCGAATGCTTTAGCCAGTGTCATACCTGGATCTAAAGGAATCAATTTAGAAATACGATCGACAAACCCATAAGGATGGCCAAGCACTCGCCCAACATCTCGAATTACAGCTTTAGCTGCCATTGTACCAAAAGTAATAATCTGTGAAACCGCATCACGACCATACATATCAGCAACGTGATCAATAACCAAATCACGTTTTTCCATGCAAAAATCGACATCAAAGTCAGGCATCGATACACGTTCAGGATTTAAAAAACGTTCAAAAAGTAAGTCAAAGGCTAACGGATCTAAATCTGTTATTTTTAATGCATAAGCCACTAATGAACCCGCTCCCGAACCTCGACCTGGGCCAACTGGAATATCATTATCTTTTGACCATTGAATAAACTCCATCACGATCAAAAAATAACCGGGAAAACCCATTTGATTAATAACATTAAGTTCAGTTTCTAAACGCTCATCATATTCTGCTCGTTTTTGTGCTCTAATATCTGGATCAGGAAAAAGAAACTTTAGTCGTTCTTCAAGGCCTTCACGTGATTTATAGACTAGAAAATCTTCAGTAGACATATCCCCTGTTGGAAATTTAGGTAAAAAATATTCACCCAAACGTATAGTCACATTGCAACGCTTAGCTATTTCTACACTATTTTCTAAAGCCTCAGGAATATCTGAAAACAACTCACACATTTCCTGCTCATTACGCAGGTACTGTTCTGGTGAATAGTTCTTAGGACGATTAGGATCTTCAAGAGTGTTGCCATCATGTATCGCTACGCGAATTTCATGGGCCTCAAAATCAGAAGGTTGTAAAAAACGAACATCATTGGTCGCAACAACCGGCAACATATATTGTTCAGCAAGTTTTACTGCGCTATGAATAAACAACTCTTCGTTGTTACGTTTAGTACGAACTAACTCAAAATAAAAGTGATCATGAAAATTTTCTTTATAAAAATTGATAGCGTTATCGATTATAGACTCATTATTACGAATAATACCTATACCAATATCACTTTCCCGCCCAGCCAAAATTATAAGTCCGGTACGATATTGAGCTAACCACTGCTGATCAACAACTGGCATATCACCGATATATCCCCTTTCATAAGCTTTAGATATAAGTAATGTCAGATTTTTGTAACCTTCATTATTAGCAGCGAGTAGCGTTAATCGATAAATATCATCCGGTAATTGTGAGCTTCTGATTGCTAAATCAGCACCAATAATCGGCTTAATTCCTTTTGCCATCGCAGATCCATAAAACTTAACCAAACCACAAAGATTGGTAAAGTCGGTAATAGCAAAAGCAGGCATATGCAACTGGCTAACCTCATTAACCAGTGTCCCCACTTTAGCGATACCATCAACCATTGAAAAGTCACTATGTAGATGAAGATGAATAAACTTAGGCTCTGTCATATTTATCAGAAATAATTATGCTAAAAAATTGTTAGCGATTATATCACAAGCAATAGCAATATTCTTATTCTGTTTATCAACATGTTTTGTTTGAATTGAAAAAAGAAGGAATCTTTTGAATAACGTTGATCGATGAAAATGATTAAACTTATACCACCGATAATCTAATTTATCGGTGGGTAGAGATCAATTAAATTTTCTTAAATAACACTGAACCATTAGTTCCGCCAAAACCAAATGAATTACAAAGTGCATATTCTAAGTTTTTAACTTGACGAGCGGTATGCGGTACATAATCTAGATCACATCCATCATCAGGATTATCTAAATTAATTGTTGGAGGCACAGCCTGATCGCGTAATGCCAATACCGTAAAAATAGACTCAACAGCACCCGCAGCGCCTAGTAAATGACCAATCATTGATTTAGTTGAACTTACCATTACTTTGTTGGCATTTTCTTTAAAAATGCTTTTAACTGCTTGTGTTTCTGCTTTATCACCAGCTGGCGTTGATGTACCATGAGCATTAATATAGCCCACTTGCTCAGGTGTTATTCCTGCATCTCGAATAGCACATTTCATGGCTAATGCTGCCCCACTACCATCTTCTGGTGGTGAAGTCATATGATAAGCATCAGCACTCATACCAAAGCCGACAACTTCTGCATAAATTTTTGCACCGCGTTTTTTAGCATGCTCATACTCTTCTAAAAACATAATGCCAGCACCATCACCCAGTACAAAACCATCACGATCTTTATCCCATGGTCGACTTGCCGCTTTAGGATTATCATTATTAGTTGATAATGCACGCGCTGCACCAAAACCGCCAATACCAAGCGGTGTACTCGCTTTTTCACCGCCACCAGCAAGCATACCATCAGCATCACCATAGGCTATCATACGTGCTGCATGACCAATATTGTGTACGCCTGAAGAACAAGCTGTTGCAATTGTAATACTTGGTCCTTTTAATCCATAAATAATCGATAAATGACCAGCTATCATATTCACTATGGTAGAAGGAACAAAAAACGGACTAATTTTACGCGGGCCACCATTAATTAAAGCACTATGATTTTCTTCAATTAATCCAAGTCCACCAATGCCTGAACCAATAGCACAACCAATACGTTCTGCATTTTCTTCCGAAATTTCAATACCCGCATCTTGCATTGCTTGTATACCAGCAGCAATGCCATATTGGATAAAATAGTCCATTTTACGAGCATCTTTACGTGAAATATTATAATCTTCGCCATTAAAATTTTTAACCATAGCGGCGAAGCGCGTTGCGAAAGGGGCAGTATCAAAGTGTTCTATTAGTTCAACACCACTTTGTCCAGCTAAAAGTGCTTGCCAAGTGGATTCAACTGTATTACCTACCGGAGATATCATGCCCATTCCGGTGACAACAACTCTGCGTTTAGACACATTGTCCTCCAGAAAAGGATTGAAATGAAATTTGAATCATTGAAAATTTTATGTTGAGTTTTCAATACATGAATATTAATTTTTATATAAAAATTAAAGATATAAATACAAACTAGGCGATCATTTGACCGCCTATTATGAAAACTCTGCTAACCTTATTGATTCGCAGTAATATAATCAATTGCTGATTGTACAGTTGTAATCTTTTCAGCTTCTTCATCAGGAATTTCAGTATCGAATTCTTCTTCTAAAGCCATAACTAATTCAACTGTATCAAGAGAGTCAGCGCCAAGATCTTCAACAAAAGAAGATTCATTCTTAACTTCTTCCTCTTTCACACCAAGTTGCTCAACAATAATTTTCTTAACTCGCTCTTCAATAGTGCTCATACTCTTTTTTTTCCTATAAATATCGCCAAAAGCGGCGGTGAATGTAAGTTTATAAAATGTTGAAAAAGATGCAAATCATTTTTCAACCCAATTGCTTATTTTTTGCTCAAAAAGTCAAAATATTGGCTTATTCTACACTATTCTGATCAATTACACCATATACATGCCACCATTGACATGTAAAGTTTCACCAGTAATATAAGATGCTTCATCGGAAGCCAAGAATGCAACAGCATTGGCTATTTCTGATGGCTCTCCTAATCGTCCAGCTGGCACTTGTGCTAACGTCACGGCTTTTTGCTCATCGGTTAATGCTTCAGTCATATCTGTTGCAATAAATCCAGGCGCTACCACATTAACCGTAATACCTCGAGATGCAACTTCACGAGCTAATGATTTACTAAAACCAATTAATCCTGCTTTAGCTGCCGCATAGTTAGCTTGCCCTGCATTACCCATTGTACCAACAACAGAACCGATTGTAATAATTCGTCCATAACGTTTTTTCATCATAGATCGCATTAAAGCCTTAGATAGGCGGAACACCGAAGTTAAATTGGTATCTAAAATAGATTGCCACTCTTCTTCTTTCATTCGCATTAATAAATTATCACGAGTGATACCAGCATTATTCACTAAAATATCAATATCACCAAATTCAGTTTTAATAGCATTAATGACAGATTCAATCGATGCTTCGTCAGTCACATTTAAAGCAAAACCTTTGCCATGTGTACCTAAATATTGACTGATTGCTTCAGCACCTTTTTCTGTTGTTGCAGTGCCAATAACAGTTGCACCACAAGCAACTAACTTTTCAGCAATCGCTTTACCTATCCCGCGACTTGCACCAGTAACTAAAGCAATTTTTCCTGATAGGTTCATAACTACCCCTTTTATCTTCTATTTAGTATTTTCTATTGCAACATCTAATGACGCTTTATCATTGACAGCACATGCTGATAACGAATCAACAATACGTTTAGCCAATCCAGTTAGTACTTTACCTGGTCCTATTTCAACTAACAGTGTTACACCTTGTTTCGCCATTTGCTCAACAGTTTCTGTCCAGCGAACAGGGCTATAAAGCTGCGCAATTAATGCGGCTTTAATTTTTTCTGCTGAGGATTCAATCTTAACATCAACGTTATTAATAACCGCAAATTTTGGCGTGTTGAAAGTAATTTCATTCAAGGCAATAGCTAATTTTTCGGCCGCGGGTTTCATTAACTCACAATGGGAAGGAACACTAACAGCTAATGGTAAAGCACGTTTAGCACCTGCTTCTTTGCAAAGTACGCCAGCGCGCTCTACAGCTTCTTTATTACCGGCAATAACAACTTGTCCTGGTGAATTAAAATTGACAGGCGCAACAACTTGGCCTTGCGATGCTTGTTCACACGCTTTACTTATTGACTCATTATCTAAACCGATAATGGCATACATCGCACCAGTTCCTGTTGGTACAGCCTCTTGCATAAGTTTGCCACGTAATTCAACTAATTTAATTGCATCTTTAAAATCAATCACGCCAGCACATACCAATGCCGAATATTCACCTAAACTATGTCCTGCCATAAATTCAGGTTGTGCACCATTAACACTTTGCCAAACTCTAAACGTAGCAACTGAAGCAGCTAATAAAGCTGGTTGTGTTTGCCATGTTTTGTTCAGTTCCTCAACTGGACCTTGTTGTACCAATGCCCATAAATCGTAACCTAATACTTGTGACGCTTCGTCAAAAGTAGATTTTACAATTGGATAATTGTCAGCAAGATCTTTTAACATACCGACGGCTTGTGAACCTTGTCCTGGAAAAACCATTGCAAATTTGGTCATTTTTAAATCCTTGAATACTCAAAATAATTTTTGTTTAAAATCTAACGAGCGCAGAGCCCCAAACAAAACCGCCACCAAAAGCTTCTAATAAGATTAGTTGGCCTCGCTTAATACGGCCATCTCGCACACCTGTATCTAATGCACAAGGGACCGATGCGGCTGAAGTGTTGCCTTGTTTATCTAAAGTAACAATAACTTTACTTAAATCCATATCTAAACGTTTTGCTGTGGCTGAAATAATTCTTAAATTTGCTTGATGTGGTACTAACCAATCTAAATCGGATTTATTAAAGGAATTTTCTGTTAGTAATTCATCGACTAAATTTGAAAGCTCTTTGACAGCAATTTTAAATACATCATTGCCTTGCATAGTCATATAAACGGGATCATTCATATCACGGCGATCAACATAAGGATATTTTAATAACTCGCCGTAACGACCATCAGCATGAAGATGTGAAGCAATAATCCCTGGTTCTTGAGAAGCACCAACCACAACAGCACCGGCACCATCGCCAAAAATGATAATTGTTCCACGATCTGTTGGATCGACACCACGAGTTAGCATGTCCGAACCAACCACTAATGCATATTTAATTGCACCACTTTTTATATATTTATCGGCAATATCAAGTGCATAGACGAACCCTGAACATGCAGCAGAAACATCAAAAGCAATGACATCTCCGATAGCTAACTTTGCTTGCAGTTCGGTGGCTGAGCTAGGAAAAGCATTCACTGAAGTTGCGGTGGCAACTATAATCATACCTATCTCATTTTTATCAATCTTTGCCATTTCAATAGCATTTAAAGACGCTTCATAAGCCATAGAAGTTACTGTTTCGTCTGGTGCTGCAATGCGTCGTTCTTTTATTCCTGTTCGTGTTGTGATCCATTCATCACTGGTATCGACCATTTTTTCAAGATCGGCATTGGTTCTTATCTGTTTTGGAAGATAACTCCCTGTTCCTAATATCTTTGTATACATCTAATTATTCGCTCTTAGGTAGTACGGAAGAAAGGCTGCTTGCAATCTTCTCAGGTATATTGGTTTGGATAGCCAAAATAGCTTGTTCTATTGCTGCAAAGAATGATTTTTGATTAGCGCTACCATGACTTTTAATCACAATGCTTTGAAGCCCAAGCAAACATGCGCCATTATATCGTCCGGGATCTAAATAACCAAAATTTTTAGACACCTTTCTTTGTAACCACTTACTTAATAGTTTCATTAATAATGAATTATGGCCAATAGATAGCTTAAATGAAGACATGAAAATTTTAAGTAAACCTTCTACTGTTTTTAATGTCACATTACCCACAAAGCCATCACAGACTAGTACATCGGTTTTACCAGTTAAAAGCTCGTTACCTTCTAAATAGCCGATATAATTAATATTATCATTCGATTTTAAAATCGCTGCTGCAGCACGTATTTTATCCAAACCTTTTGTATCTTCTTCACCAATATTAAGTAAAGCAACTCTGGGATGATCAATTTTAAGCACTGTTTTGGCTAAGATTTGCCCCATTATGGCAAATTGCACTAACATATCACTATCACACTGAGCATTAGCACCTAAATCCAATACTACTGTATTTTGATTATTTAATGCAGGAATGATGGCAACTAATGCAGGACGGTCAATACCAACTAGTGCATGTAATAATAGCTTAGACAGTCCCATTAATGCACCAGTATTACCAGCGCTAACGCAAGCTTGAGCTTGGTTATTTTTAACCAATTCTAGCGCTATTCTCATTGATGAGCCATGGCTATGCCGGATGGCATAAGCAGGTTTCATATCATTAGCAATAACAGATGTTGATTCGATCAACATTAGTCGATGGTCTTGTTGATATTGCTTGACAAACTTTGCATTTTCTTTAGATAAAAAAAGACTAATTTCTGCTGGATCACCCACCAGAAAAATAGAGAGATTTGGATAACAATTTAGTGCTTGTATTGCAGCAGGAACAATCACACGAGGACCAAAGTCCCCGCTCATAGCATCTAACGCAATGGTTAGATTATCCAAAATGTCACCTGAAGATTTCTAATGACTAAATAATTATTTAGAAATCACTTTACGACCACGATAATAACCATCAGCGGTTACGTGATGACGTAAATGTGTTTTGCCTGATTCATCAACTGAGATATTAGCAGCAGTTAATGCATCATGAGAACGACGCATACCACGTTTTGCACGAGTTTTACGATTCTGTTGAACAGCCATGGATTTACCCCTTATTCTTTAAACTAACTAAAATTGCAAATGGATTCGGCTTTTCATTCTCAACAGGAATTTCACCAAATACCATATCTGCCTCTGACACTTCGCAGTGTTTACTATCATGTACCGGCGCAATTGGTAACGAGAGAATAATTTCGTCCTCAAGTAACGCTAATATATCGACCTCGCCAAACTCGTTCATAAAAACGGGTTCATAATGTTCCGGTAACGCCTCTGCCTGAGCATCGCTCTTAACAGGACTAAATTTATTCATCACATGAACTTCAGTGATAAAAGGTTTGAAACAACGTTGACAAATAAGCTCCAACGTTATTTTTGCATCAATTGCGATAACACAAAGTTTCTGCTCATCATAATAAAAAGACAAACTACACTCAATATCGCTTTTCAGACTTTCAACCCTTGTTGCACTTTGCGCTGGATAGTATCCAACATAATCAAGTCGTTTTTGTGCCGCTTTGACAGGGTCAATTGTTAATGGCAATTTATTTTGCATAAGATAAGCTTGCTACCTTGAAAATTATTTTATGCAGTTAAAAACTACACAATGCCGTAAGGCGCGCATCTTACCTTTAAATGACCATTTCGTCAATGGGCGCAACTAATATTATTTGTATTAGTTATTGATTATTCCCTTAATATTTTATCAAATATATTTATTTTAATTTCGTAAAAAGTTTAATATAAAAAAATGCAATTTCGACTATTAACAATACCAATGACAGTTTAAGACAATCGTCCAAAGCTATCTTTGACGATAGCTTGGAAATCTTCAAAGGTTTTACTATTTAATAAACGTTTGGTTGAACGCTCCTTCACTAAATTGACAAACAAATTATAAATTCGCATCGCATCTTCATATTCATCCTTACTAATTGCTAATAAAAAAATGACGTGTGCGACTTCATTTTTATCCCATAAAATTCCTTGTGGCGCTAATATGGTTGTCACAACCGTCTTTTTGGCCAACAGACCTACTGAGTGAGGAATAGCAATATTTTCACCTAATAATGTTGAAACAATCGCTTCACGTTCAATGACAGAATGATAAAAAGATGCATCGACATATCCTTGCTTTTCTAAACGATGACAAACCACTTTAAAAAGTTCTGATTGTGTTATTGGTTTATCCATGATAAGAAAAAATTTTTTGTCGAAAAAACGCTCGATCATATAGGGCATTGTTCTGTCTATCATAGCCAATCGCCCTAATTGCTCGAGTTGATAGGCAGTTGGAAATGGCGCTATTTTAACAATTTGCTTATCTTTTTCAGTTAAGCGTACGGTTGAGACAATAAAATCTTCCTCAATATTTGTTAACTGCTCATATTCTCGATATGAAAGTATACGACTAATTTGAATATGTGGAAAATCACGCTTAATCTTCGATTCAATCATACGTAAGGTTGCATTACCAAGATCGCTCACTAGCAGTATTTGAGCATATCTTTCATGACCAGCACTATAATTACGTTCTAATGCGACACCAATGTGCACAGCCAAGTAACTGATCTCATCTTCGGTCATTTTTGATTCGGTATATTTTTCCATATTTGCTAGTGCTGATAAGGTAATATCATAAGCAAACGGATAATATTGTTTTATTTCTTGCAATAAAGGATTTGTTGTACGAATTTGATATTTCACGCGCGATAGCATCGATGAAACGTGGATTGACATATCTTCGAATAATTTTTCATCCTTCAATAAATTATAGTGATAAGTATGATTAATATAAGATAAAATATGTTTTACAAGCGCTAAACTTTTTGCTTGATTTGGCGAATCAATAATGGTGCGAGACATGATTTGAACGCATAAATAATTCAACTCAGCTTGAGAAAGTACACTACCTAGAAAATAAGAAAACTCTTCCGAAATCTCTTGAGCTGCGCCAATAACAGTACTATTAATCTGATCTATTTGATAATCAATTAACTCATAACCTTGCGTAATTCGGCTAATTGAAACAGCACAACTATAGAGTAAATAACTTTTTCCTTCAGCATTTAATTTTAACTCAAAACGCTCAATTTGATCTTGCAATACCTTTTCTAAATAATCCAACTCAATATCATTCAATATATGCTTTTGAAGTCTACCAATTGTTAAGGTATCTTCCGCCATATATCGTTGCCATAAAATATCAGTTAAACATGCTCGAATGGAAGACTCTTCACCAATTAAACGCATACCATAATAGGGACGGTTTTCTAATTGCAAATTATACTTATCTAAATATTGTTTAACTTCAATCACATCATTTTGCAACGTACTACGACTTAAAAACCATTTATCAGCAATATCATCTAATTTGACAGAATTAGATTGTGTTAGAAAAGCGATTATTAAAGCAACTATCCTCTCTTTGCTTGTTCGTGGAATATTTTCTATTGAATGTGAATTAGTTAAAGCTGCATAACGTTTAGCATCAGATATTAGCAGTTGATAACCAATATTTTTAGTATAATCAATTTGCGCGCCATAATGACGTAAAATATCATTAAGTGCTGAAATGTCAGTACGAATAGTACGAGTAGATACCGAAAAACGGTTAGCGAGTTCCTGTTGAGGCAGCGTTTCGTTTTTTATGGTATCAAATAAATACGCTAATCGCTGATAAGAAAACAGCACTTTAGATGACATTATTTATCCTACCAATTTTTGTGTAATTGCCAAAAGTTTTTCAACATCAGCAGTGCGCGTTTCTCCTGTCGCTTGATTAATAATAGAACTATAAATATGTGGGATAATCCTTTTCACACCAGCATCTAAAGCTATCTTCAAAATGACTTCATAGTTGTCTAAATCGATTCCCCCTGTGGGTTCCAGATAAAAATCTTGTTCAGCACAACACTTTGCCACATATTCAAATTCGACTCGATGTTTTAATCCACCCATTGGAAAAAATTTGATTGAACTTCCGCCCATATCTTTGAGTAATGCAATTGCTGTTTCAATCGGTACCTCGCTCTTGGTAGTTTTACTACTCAACGGGCCAGTAGCAATATTGACCAATCCAATTCTACCCGTTGGTGATACTAAGCCATTAATCACAGTCTCTTTTTGACCTAACAAAGCACGGCTAGCTCCCACACCAGTAAAGACTTGATTGACATGTTGTGGTTGAAGTACTGCTGATATTTCAGATACCATATCTGACTGATTCGGATCGCCAGCGCCCAACCCTATTGAAATAGCATTATCAATTGCTTGCGCATATTTTTTCATATCGGTTATTGCTGATTGATTATCACAATAGTTTTTCGATAAAATACCAACTACAACATGAGTTTGTGCTGCTTCATAAACGGCTTTAGCATTATCAATTGAGTTAGCCAGAACATTTAAACAGACACGATCATTATAATAATTAGGTGTCAACTGCATTATTTTACTCCTAGTATAATACGTTTAATTTTATTATAAATAATGTCAAGTTGAGCAGAAGTTACACTACGTACATCAACATCAACTTTACCTTCGTTAGCTTTATATTCGCGAAAATAAACAGCAATTTCACCTTGCTTCATTAATTCAACTATTTCGATAGCACTTTTACCTATTACAGTGCTATCAAATGCGATTTCTGTACGAGCAATATCTCGCCCTGCACTATCCCAAACCACGTTGGCTAATACGCCAGGTAAAGAATTAAGATTATCAATAAATGGGGTCATTTTACTCACCATTTGCTGACCAGTTTCTTGCTTAGGATCGTTTACATAAAGTTCAATGGCTTTAGTTAAACCTAAAATACCTTCTTTCCCCACCTTCATTGGGCGTCCAATGCCTTGAGATTGAAGTTTTAACCATTCAATTGCTTGATGACGACCAATCACTAAACCACTTGTCGGTCCTTCAATTGCTTTTGCACCACTATAAATAACTAAATCAGCTCCTTGCTGATAATAGATATATAAATCCTCTTCTGCGGCAGCGTCAACAATCAGTGGTATATTATGTTTTTTGGCAATGGTAGCTGCTTGTGCAACTGTTAACATACTTTTTTGCACGCAATGGTGTGACTTAACATATAAAATGGCTGCTGTATCAGCATTAATTAATGATTCGATATGTTCGGGTTTACATTCGTTCGCGTAACCTGCCTCAACGACAATCCCGCCACCTAAAGACACCATTGTCCCAATTGGTGCACCAAAATTAACGTTATGCCCTTTAGGAACAATAATTTCACGAGGTACATATTTATCAGACGAATGTAGATTAAATAATAGATCGCGATCATCCTTAATAATTAACCCTGCAACAGCTTGTGCTATACCTGCTGACGCACATGAAACCACGACTGCACTTTCGACATTGAGTAATTTGGCAATATATTGCCCAGTTTTATCAACTAAGTCTTTGATTTCAAAATATTCGCTTAAACCATGAGATACCGCATCCACCACTTCAGGTCTTGGTGTTGAAACGCCTAAAATAGTCATACGCCCTGACGCATTAATGACCTTTTTTAAATGATATTGACTATAAACGTCTTTTTCAGTTTGAGATTGTGAGCGCATTTTTACTACCTTCTTCTGTTATTTCTATGTATAACGAATGTTTTGTCGAATCAGCAACAATCGATGCTAAAGGCACGAATTGTTCATGACATCGTCTGACTTCACCTTCTGAATCAGCTAACTCAATAGCTTGTTGTTTAATATCAAAAACAGTCAAATCAGCATCATAACCAACTGTTAACTTGCCCTTATTTTTAAGACGCAAAACTTGTGCCGCATTTTGAGTAACACTATCAATAATTTTTTTTCGGCTATAACCAAGACAAATAAACTTGGTCATCACATTTGCTAAACTAAATACGGGACCTTGTAAACGATTTTTAGAATAAATGTCGGAACTAATTGTATTAGGATAAATATCTAAGCACTTAGCACGCTCGGCAACAGCAAAGCTAAAGCTTTCTCCACCATGGCCAATATCTAAAATTACGCCACGTTCAATAGCGCGTTTGATTGAATCTCGCAAATTGTTTTGTTTATCAAATATTTGATTTGGCTTACCATTAAAACAGTGAGTAATAATATCGCCTTTAGTTAATAAATCGGCAATTTCATCTAGTTCTGGCGGATTATTCCCGACATGAATCATCAGTGGTAAACCGGTCTTTTTCTGCATCTTTTTCGCTTTGATTAATGGTAAAATACCATTTTCACCCACCACACTACGGCTCATCCTAACTTTTATTCCAATAATAAAATGAGGATATTTAGCTAAAGTTTTGTCAAATAACGCGACATCAACATCTTGCATATCGGCAAGTTCATTTTGTCTAATTAAGCCAATTTTTGAAATATTCAAAAATGAATAAACATGAGTCTGCACTTGCTGAGCTAATTGATAGAATTCATCAACATCAAGTGCACCAACACTACCTGCATCCACAACAGAAGTTACGCCCGCTTTAACCCCAATTAAATCAGGCTCATCATGATAGATGGGTGAACGCGCAAAGCAATGAGTATGAGAGTCGATCCATCCGGCACTGACATAATATTTCTGTTTTAGGTCTAAAATGCGAATAGTTGGATCTGAAATGGCACTGTCTATTTTGACAATTTTTCCTTGATAAATAGCAATGTCGGTTATCGAGTCATCAATTAATATGGCGTTTCTTATAATTAAATCATACATAAGTTGTTCCAAATCCGCTGTAATTTAACCAACTACAGCGGAGAGTTAACATTAGACAATTGGAAATATTCCACCAAAAATCATCGCACCTAAAATTGCACCACCTGTAATTGGCTTTTTCCATACATAAAAAAGTAATGCACCAAGTAAAGAGCCAATACCAATAGGAATTGAAGCTACCATAGCTGATAAAATAATCATTGGTCCTAAGAATCGTCCAGAAGCATTACCGGCACCCATCATCACATCAGCACCAAAAGTCGATCCACTGCCACTATTAACAGTAAACTTTCGGATAAGAATAATAATGGCGCCAATCATTGCACCTAACACTAATCCTGTCGCTAATGCAGCTAAAAAGTTTTCAACAGGAAAGGTATAACCACCCGCTAACAATAATGCTGGTACACCTAATCCAATACCTGTTTGTAAAGCGCCACCAATATCCAATATGCCAACTAATGAACCTTCAATAACGCGGGCAAACAAAAAACTAGCGCCAAATGCTGCAACTGCACCATAATCACCGGTTGTCATTCCTGATTTGAGCATTGCAACAAACGCAATCTCATTAAATGCACCTATACCATATACATAAAAAGTATGCGTTCCAGCAAAAATACCTGCTGATAAAAGTCCACAAATAATCGGGAATGACCAATCGGCATACCAAAAACTTTTATTAATGGTTGTTTGAGTATTCATAATGTGTTATTCCCTATATTATTTAAACCAATAAGACAGACCATCTCGAAATGAATTTATCATCTTCATATCAAAACCGCGAAAATATCCACTCATCACAAATAGAACAATGATCGCAACTAACATAATCTTCATAACACGATTCCAGCCACTATCATCTACGCCTTTACCAATTAGGATGCCTAAAACTAAGCCCGGTACAGCATTACCCATAATCAATTGAGCAAGTCCGCCAAACAATGTCCCCCAAAAACCACTACGACGACCAGCATCTAACGCTGCCAACCAAAAGATAACAGGCATTACTGTTGCCACAAGCAGATTTGCCGCAGGGACTAATACTTTCGTCGCGGTAATTTTTAGGGAATCAGGAATAACAGAAGTGGTGGTATTTAAAAATAACACCACAATGACGCCGACAAATGCACAAGCTAATGCCATTTTTTTAGGATCATGTAGCGTTTCGGCAAGATTACGATTTTTTATCATCAGTAACGATGCTCCCCAGTTGGGAATAATTCGGTGATCGACATCTTGGGTAAAAGAGCCCGCAGCCACTGATGATGCCCATGCATTAAAAAAGAAACCAAGACCAAATGAGAAATGCGCCGCAGGATCACCTTCACAAGAATTAAGTTCGCCAAGTGTTCGAAAAGCCCCCATACCTTGATAGGTTGGCGCATGAAACATTCGAGCAGCCCCGGCACCAACGCCAAAACCACAAAGTCCACCAATAATAATAGACTTTAATGCAATAATTAGAATTTCCATCATTTCCCTTATACGTTATGTTATTCAGATTTAAATTCAATATCCGCAAGATTAACGAAACTTACATTAACAGAGACATCAAGAGTGATGTCGTAAAGGGTTCTTTTCCTTGGCAGAAAAACAAACAAAAAGCGCTCAGTTGTTATCATTTGTTTTGCTGATACAACTTGAATATCTTGTGGTTCAATACGTAATACAATATCGCCGATATGGTTAAATACCTCTTTTTGAACCTGGCTTAATGCTATTGCAAATGCCCGTTGTTTAGATTCACCTTTACCATTTACCCTGACAGACAACTGTTGTGTTTTTTTCATTTTTATCTTCGCACTTATGGACGTGGATTTTTTTTCAAAAATGCTTGTGCAATACGCTTGCCAAGCTCTTGTGTATCCATAAAACCAAAACCAAGAACTTTACAACCATCATTAATTGCGGTCTCACCTTCCTCTATTGATCGCATACCATGGCGTTGTGAATAGCCATATTTATTTTGTGCAGTAATCGCACCTGCGCCGCCGCTACCGCAAAACGATAAGCCCAAATCAGCATGCTTCTCATTCATGACATCACCTAACTTCATATCAGCTGCCATACCAGGAATAACAATTGCCCTACAACCTTCTACAGAGTTAATTCCTTCGGCAATCTTTTGCCCTTTTCCCATCCTATCGCCAATAACAATGACTACTTCAGTCATACTATTTCTCCTATTAATTATTGTTTTTTAATTGTCTAGTAATCTTTTCAATTTGCCTTAGCTACCTCATAATGCACAGCCAATAAATAGGCTTCTTCCATTGGCAAATTATCAAATAATTCTACTGTTCTGCGAGCTAGCGCTAAAGATTCCTGTGAAAGTTCATCAAATAAGCTTGGATCAATTTCTGGTAATTTTTCAAGTGTTTTTGCCCGTTGCACCATAGCTTTAACGTGCGAAAGTAACATAGCCTTTTGCACATCATTTTGCGTAATTTGCTGTTCAATCAACCAGCCATTTATAATTTTAATAATTTGTGATGTAACTAATTCTGGTTCAAGATTATCCTCGATCATGCGAAACTTTATTGATGACATAACACACATAATTCTCTTCTTTTTTAAGCATGGATTAAGCGTAAATGAAACCACAATTAACGTGGATAGAGACTTTTTCCGTCAACAACAGGAAATTAATTATCATTTATCGCAATAAATGGCGTCATCTGCGTTTATAGAGGGAAAAATTAAATTAAGCCAGAATAAACAGATTGTTAAATTTGTGAGTTTGATCATAAAAATGATACATAGAGAGAGAAGTGAAGATTTTTTATTTTTGGGATTTTATACGCAAAAGTTTTGGAATTTTTGTGGTTTTGCTTAAATTCAGGGTAGGATGCTATACTGAAACGTACTTATTTCCTTAAAATTCTTGACAACGTTTTTTGATTTTTGTTCTTTAGGATCTCGGACGTGAGTAATTTTGTGGTTTTTTCATTTCGGTGCAAACGTCCGAAATCCTACCATACAAAAAATCTCTTTTAAGAAATTAAAAAAATACTATACCTTCATGTATAGCGCCCTTAAAATCTTTACCAACTACCAGAAGCACCACCACCGCCACTGCGTCCGCCGCCTCCACCACCGAATCCGCCAGAACCACCAAAACCACCACTATTACCACCAAAACCTCCGCCACCACCGCGTCGGTTAATGCCCCCTCCACTTCCTTTAGCCATTAAAATACCACTTAAAATGGTACTTGCTACAAAAGCTAAAAATAATAGTGGTAATGCAATATATAGTGGAAAGCCATGCCATAATGTAAATCCGCCAACAGAGAGTCCATTGAGTAATCCTGTGCTTAAACTTCGTTTTGCACTGATTTTGCTTGAGTTAGATAAGATGAAGTTAGCAATGACAAAACAGATAAAAAATGAGACTAATCCATAATTAAAAACAGTTGCGCCAAAGTCACTTGCTAGCAATGAATTCAGATTCTGTTGTGAGTCATCATCGGTTGTAGTGTCTGAATTATCGATTTTTTGACTTAATACGGTTAAAGCGTCGTATATGCCTTGATAATAGTTATGTTGTTTAAACTGAGGTGCAAGTTGGTCACGAATAATGTGGCTAGCAATCAAGTCGGTAATGGTGCCTTCAAGACCATAGCCGACTTCGATACGCATACGTTTATCATCTTTAACGATCAGTAACAATATGCCATTATCACGACCTTTTTTACCAATTTTCCAGTCAATAAAAACCCTATCGGCATATTGCTCAATCGTTTCATTATCAAGCTTCGCTATCATCAATACCGCAATTTGTGCACCATCAGTACGTGGTTTTTCAAACGCAATTAAACTTGATTCTAGCTTATCGATTTGTGACGATGTCAGGGTATGCGTGATATCAATAACACGTTGGCTAAATACGGGGATCTCAGTTAACCCATAACTCAGCCAACTGATCATCAATAGCACGCTGAATACAAATAACCTTTTCATTTATATTTACTGTCCAAAATTGACAGCAGGTGCATCAGAGATCTGTTTTTCATTATCAACCGTAAATTGTTGCTTAGTTTGTTGACCTAAAATATCTGCAACCCATTTAGTTGGTAGCGTACGGATATAACTGTTAAAATTTTTAACCGTTTCAATGTAGCGTCCTCTTGCTACTGTAATACGATTTTCTGTACCTTCAAGTTGGCTCATCAAATCTTGATAAAGTGTATTAGCTTTAAGATCCGGATAATTCTCACTTACAGCAATAAGCCTGCTTAATGCTGAACTTAAATCGGATTGTGCTTGTTGGAATTTCGAAAATAAAGTAGGATCCGTTAACTGATCAGCATTAATTTGAATCGATCCAACTTTAGCTCGTGCATCAGTGACTTGTGTTAATACTTCTTTTTCATGAGTTGCATAACCTTTTACTGTATTAACCAAATTAGGCACTAAATCAGCACGTCTTTTATATTGGTTAATAACTTCTGACCAAGAAGCTGCAACCGCCTCATCTTGAGTTTGAATACTGTTATAATCTTTAAAAAAGATAAATCCACCAATAATAATGAGTACAAGAATAACTAACAAAGATTTTGATTTCATTATAAACCTCTTATAAAGTACTTAACTTTGGTTAAATGTGAATACTAATTAATTAAGCAACGATGAAAAATAACTTATTCTGACATCCAGTTACTGCTTTAAATAACCATAATGCACAAAAGCAAATGGCGTAAAAACAACAATAGACAACTTAATCGATAAAGATGAGATTATTAGAGATAAAGACAAAAATTTATGTCGCTAACTGATTGTTATCATTCACTATATTTCAGTTGCATACCACATAGTTTAAATTAACTGTTAAATATTATATCGAGTTTTAGCAAACTTGCGAAGTATAATCGAAGGAATTTATGCAAAACACTTCATTGCTTTATTAATGGTTGCTCACAAAGCCATTTATTATAAGTATAACAATCTGTTAATTTTTACCGATAATTATAATCAGATTATTGGCTATAAAATCACTTCAAAGCATTCAAGCTCTGCTGGCGCAAAATAGATATCATGATTATTTGGCCGATTATTGGTATTTCGATGAGTATGTTTAAAGTGTTCAGAGTTTACCCAAGCGTCAAAATCCGCTTTAGTTTCCCACTCTGCAAAAGATGAAAATAGTGTATAGTTTTCTTCAGTTTTTCCTTGTAAGAAATAAAAACGATTAAATCCTTTCATCTCTTTCAAATGGCTATCACGATTTCGCCATATATCAATAAAAGTATCTTCGCTACCACGTTTAATTTTAAAACGATTCATGACTATATACATAAATATCTCCTTTTAATTTACTTATGTCCGATAAAAAAATAGCACGTTTACACGTGCTATTTTAAAAATTAAATCAACCAATTATTGATTGTTGTTTTCTTCCGCTGCAGAGTTAAGTAATTCAGCTAAGTTTGCTGTTGCTTCTTCAGCAGAAACAGTTGTTTGAATGTCATCAGTTGATGGCATTGCACGTTTACGTAAACGCTCTTTATGGTAAGCATAACCCGTACCAGCCGGAATTAATCGACCAACAATAACGTTTTCTTTCAAGCCACGTAATTCGTCGTTTTTACCCGCAACTGCTGCTTCAGTTAATACGCGAGTCGTTTCTTGGAACGATGCCGCAGAAATAAATGATTCAGTAGTAAGTGATGCTTTAGTAATACCAAGCAGATCATGCAAGTAAACAATTGGTTCTTTACCTTGTGCTTCAAGTTCACGATTAATAATTTTCAAGCGTGATACTTCAAGTTGTTCACCGTCAAGTAGACGAGAACCACCCGGATGAATAACCGTTGCTTTGCGTAACATCTGACGAACAATGACTTCAATGTGTTTATCATTGATTTTTACACCTTGTAAGCGATAAACTTCTTGAACTTCGTTAACGATGTAACGTGTCACTGCATTAACACCACGTAAACGTAAAATGTCATGTGCAGATTCTGGACCGTCAGAAATCACATCACCACGTCCAACTTGTTCACCTTCAAATACGTTAAGTTGACGCCATTTTGGAATCATCTCTTCATATGGATCACTACCATCAAGTGGAGTGATAATTAAGCGACGTTTACCTTTGGTCTCTTTACCAAACGAGATAATACCATCGATTTCAGCAAGAATTGCTGGCTCTTTCGGTTTACGTGCTTCAAATAAGTCAGCAACGCGTGGTAAACCACCGGTAATATCTTTGGTACCAACCGATGCCTGTGGAATACGTGCAAGGGTATCACCCACATTGATTTCAGCACCATCTTCTAATTGGACTAATGCTTTACCAGGTAAGAAGTATTGCGCGAGCATTTCAGTGCCAGCAACATAAATATCATTACCTTTTGCATCCACAATCTTAATTGCCGGACGTAAATCTTTACCTACCCCAGTACGTTCAGCTACATCTAAAATTGCAATTGATGATAAACCTGTCAATTCGTCGGTTTGACGAGTAATAGTTTGACCATCAACCATATCTACAAATTTGACAAAGCCTTTCGCTTCAGAGATAACTGGCATGGTATGTGGATCCCAGTTAGCGATTGTTTCACCAGCATCAACTGTTGCGCCATTACCTTTGGTTAAAATCGAACCATAAGGAACTTTGTAAGTTTCTTTCATTCGACCCAATTCATCAATAATGGTTAACTCAGCATTACGAGATGTAATAACCAGTTTCTTATCTGGGTTAGTTACAAATTTAGCATTGGTTAATTTAATGCTACCTTTGTTTTTCACTTGAACACTCGATTCTGCTGCCGCTCGCGATGCCGCACCACCAATATGGAACGTACGCATGGTTAACTGTGTACCTGGCTCACCGATTGATTGTGCCGCAATAACACCGATTGCTTCACCTTTATTCACCAAGTGACCACGGGCAAGGTCACGACCATAACACTTCGCACAAACCCCAAAATCAGTATCACACGAAACCACAGAACGGACTTTCACACTATCAACTGATTCAGCTTCGAGTAAATCACAATAACTTTCATCAAGTAGTGTATTACGAGGAATTAAAATATCTGCACTACCTGGTTTTAATACATCTTCTGCTGTTACACGACCTAATACACGTTCACGAAGTGGCTCTTTAACATCTCCACCTTCGATAACGGGTGTCATTACTACACCTTCTAACGTGCCACAGTCATCTTCAATAACAACGAGATCTTGCGCCACATCAACTAAACGGCGAGTTAAGTAACCTGAGTTCGCTGTTTTTAATGCGGTATCGGCAAGACCTTTACGCGCACCATGGGTCGAGATAAAGTACTGAAGAACGTTCAACCCTTCACGGAAGTTTGCCGTAATTGGAGTTTCGATGATAGAACCATCCGGTTTTGCCATCAAACCACGCATACCTGCTAACTGACGAATCTGAGCGGCAGAACCACGAGCACCTGAGTCGGCCATCATATAGATGCTGTTAAAAGAAGATTGTACTTCTTCTTTGCCTTCACGGTTAGTCACTTTTTCAGTTGATAAGTTATCCATCATCGCTTTTGCAACACGTTCATTGGCTGCTGCCCAAATATCGATAACTTTATTATAACGTTCACCAGCGGTAACTAAACCTGATTGGAACTGTTCTTGAATTTCAGCAACTTCAATTTCAGCTTCATTGATGATTTGCGATTTTTTCGCTGGAATTTCCATATCATCAATACCAACTGATACACCTGAACGAGCAGCATAAGCAAATCCAGTGTACATTATTTGGTCAGCCAAAATGACGGTTTCTTTCATACCTAATTGACGATAACAGATATTCAAGATACGAGAAATCGCTTTTTTACCTAGTGGTTGGTTAATCACAGAGAAGCTCATACCTTTCGGCATAATTAACCATAAGATAGCACGACCAACTGTAGTATCTACCACAGAGGTTGTTTCTTCCCACTCACCAACACTGTTACGTTGGCTTTCTGTTATACGTACTTTAACTTTCGCATGTAACTCAACTAAACCTAAACGATACAGTTTTTCTGCTTCTTTAGGGCCAGTTAAAACCATGCCTTCACCTTTCGCATTGACTTTGTCACGCGTCATGTAGTAAAGACCTAATACCACGTCCTGAGAAGGAACAATAATAGGCTCACCGCTAGCAGGTGAAAGGATATTATTGGTTGACATCATCAACGCACGCGCTTCTAATTGCGCTTCTAACGTCAATGGAACGTGCACCGCCATTTGGTCACCATCGAAGTCAGCATTGAATGCCGCACAAACTAATGGGTGTAATTGAATCGCTTTACCTTCAATTAGAATAGGTTCAAATGCCTGAATACCTAATCTATGTAGTGTCGGCGCACGGTTTAGTAATACTGGATGTTCACGAATAACTTCATCTAAGATATCCCAAACAATTGCATCTTCACGCTCAACCATTTTCTTGGCTGCTTTAATGGTAGTTGCATAACCACGACGCTCTAATTTACCGTAAATAAATGGTTTGAATAGTTCAAGTGCCATTTTCTTCGGTAAACCACATTGATGTAATCGTAAATATGGACCTACAGTAATTACAGAACGACCCGAGTAATCGACACGTTTACCTAATAAGTTTTGACGGAAACGACCTTGCTTACCTTTAATCATATCGGCAAGTGATTTTAATGGACGTTTGTTTGAACCAGTAATAGCACGACCACGGCGACCATTATCTAATAATGCGTCGACAGATTCTTGTAACATACGTTTTTCATTACGTACAATAATATCTGGCGCAGCTAAGTCTAATAAACGTTTTAAACGGTTATTACGGTTGATCACTCGACGATAAAGATCATTTAAATCTGATGTTGCAAAACGTCCGCCATCAAGTGGTACTAATGGACGTAAATCAGGTGGCAACACAGGTAATACGTTTAAGATCATCCATTCAGGTTTATTTTCTGATTGAATGAATGCTTCGATAATCTTAATCCGTTTAGTGATTTTTTTCCGTTTTGTTTCAGAGTTTGTCGTTGAAAGTTCGTCACGTAGTGCTTCACATTCCGCTTGCACATCAATATTGCGTAATAATTCTTGAATTGCTTCGGCGCCCATACGAGCATCAAATTCATCGCCAAACTCTTCTAACGCATCTAAATATTGTTCTTCTGTTAAAATTTGACCACGCTCTAAGTTGGTCATACCACCATCAAGAACCATAAATGATTCAAAATAAAGCACACGTTCAATGTCACGAAGTGGCATATCTAATAATAGACCAATACGTGATGGTAATGATTTTAAGAACCAGATATGTGCAGTTGGTGATGCAAGCTCAATATGCCCCATACGTTCACGACGCACTTTAGCTTGTGTGACTTCAACGCCACATTTTTCACAAATTACACCACGATGTTTTAAACGTTTATATTTTCCACATAAACATTCATAATCTTTAACGGGTCCAAAAATACGCGCACAAAATAATCCATCACGTTCAGGTTTGAACGTACGATAGTTAATTGTTTCAGGTTTTTTAACTTCACCAAAAGACCATGAACGAATCATATCAGGAGAAGCAAGGCCTATCTTGATAGCATCAAAGTCTTCTGTTTTTGTTTGTGCTTTTAGAAACTTTAGTAAGTCTTTCACAATTGGCTCCTATGGAGTTAAACCAATTAGATAACTTATCATTGCTGATAAGTTATCCCTATAAATAGAAATCATTTTTAGTTAGTGAAGATTACTCTTCATCTAACTCGATATTAATACCTAGCGAACGAATCTCTTTTAACAATACATTAAATGATTCTGGAATCGCAGGTTCCATACGATGATCACCATCTACAATATTTTTATACATCTTAGTACGGCCGTTTACGTCATCTGATTTGACCGTTAGCATTTCTTGTAGTGTGTAAGCAGCACCATAAGCTTCAAGTGCCCATACTTCCATCTCACCGAAACGCTGACCACCAAATTGAGCTTTACCACCCAATGGCTGTTGAGTAACCAGACTATATGAACCTGTAGAACGTGCATGCATCTTATCATCAACTAAGTGATTTAATTTAAGCATGTACATATAACCTACCGTTACCGGACGTTCAAACTGTTCACCCGTACGGCCATCATATAATGTAATTTGACCTGAAGTCGGTAAATCACCCAATTCTAGTAATGACTTGATTTCTTGCTCTTTTGCACCATCAAACACTGGTGTAGCAAGTGGCATACCATTACGTAAATTTTGTGCCAATGTCATCACTTCTTGATCGGTAAATTCTGCAACATTAACTTTTTGTGCAGCACCTAAACCAAGATCGTATGCTTTTTGGATAAACTCACGTAATTTAGCAAGTTCTTGCTGTTCTTTAAGCATTGTATCAATTTTTTGACCAATACCTTTAGCCGCCATACCTAAGTGGGTTTCGAGAATCTGTCCAATATTCATACGTGATGGAACCCCTAGTGGGTTTAACACGATATCAACTGGACGTCCTTTGTCATCATATGGCATATCTTCAATTGGGTTGATTTTTGAGATAACCCCTTTGTTACCATGGCGACCCGCCATCTTATCACCAGGCTGAATTTGACGTTTAACCGCTAAATAAACTTTAACAATTTTGAGCACTCCAGGTTGTAAATCATCACCTTGAGTAATCTTCATGCGTTTAGCTTCAAGTTTTTTGTTAAACTCAACTTTAATTTCTTCGTGCTGCTCGGCAAGTTGCTCTAATTGTGCTTGCTTATCTTCATTAGCAATCCCAATAGTTAACCATTTTTCACGTGGCAGAGCATCTAATTTATCTGCTTTGATACCACCAGAAATTAACACATCACGAATACGTGCAAACAATGCTGCTTCTAAGATCTTAAGTTCTTCAGTCAAATCTTTTCGTGCTTGTTTAAGCTGCATCTCTTCGATTTCAAGTGCACGTTTATCTTTTTGTACACCATCACGCGTAAAGACTTGAACATCAATAACTGTACCAGAAACACCATTTGGTACACGTAATGAAGTATCTTTAACATCAGATGCTTTTTCACCGAAAATAGCACGTAGTAATTTCTCTTCTGGTGTTAATTGTGTTTCACCTTTAGGCGTCACTTTACCAACCAGAATATCACCACCTTTTACTTCAGCGCCGATATAAACAATACCAGACTCATCGAGTTTAGAAAGTGCTGCTTCACCCACATTTGGAATATCAGCAGTAATCTCTTCAGCACCTAATTTAGTGTCACGAGATACACAAGATAACTCTTGAATATGAATCGAGGTGAAACGGTCATCTTGTACCACTTTTTCAGAGACTAAAATCGAATCCTCAAAGTTATAACCATTCCATGGCATAAATGCCACGCGCATATTTTGACCAAGTGCTAACTCGCCTAAATCCGTTGATGGACCATCTGCAAGTACATCGCCACGCTCAACTTTTTCACCTAACTCCACACATGGAATTTGGTTAATACAAGTATTTTGGTTAGAACGGGTGTATTTGGTTAAGTTATAAATATCAATCCCTGTTTCACCAGCATACATTTCGTCAGCATTGACATTGATTACGATACGTGATGCATCAACATATTGAACAGTACCACCTCGACGAGCAACAGCAGTTACACCTGAGTCAACCGCAACTGCACGTTCCATACCTGTACCAACAAATGGTTTTTCCGCTTTTAATGTCGGTACTGCTTGACGTTGCATGTTTGCACCCATCAAGGCACGGTTCGCATCATCGTGCTCAAGGAATGGGATTAATGAAGCACCAACAGAAACGATTTGTTGTGTTGATACGTCCATATAATGAACTTGTTCCGGGCTATATAAACCAGATTCACCATTTAAACGACAAGTCACTAAATCTTCTTTAAAACGACCATCATCATCTAAATTTGAGTTTGCCTGTGCAATAACAAATTCACTTTCATCGATTGCTGATAAATAGTTAATCTCATCAGTTACAACGCCATCAATGACTCGGCGATATGGGGTTTCTAAGAATCCATACTCATTAGTACGAGCATACACCGCCAATGAGTTAATCAAACCAATGTTTGGACCTTCAGGTGTTTCAATCGGACATACGCGACCATAATGAGTTGGATGTACGTCACGCACCTCAAAGCCAGCACGTTCACGCGTTAAACCACCCGGACCTAAGGCAGAAATACGACGTTTATGCGTAATTTCAGATAATGGATTGTTTTGATCCATGAACTGCGATAACTGACTCGAACCAAAGAATTCGCGAATTGCCGCTGAAATTGGTTTAGCATTAATCATATCTTGTGGCATTAATGAATCAAGATCGCCTAAAGATAGACGCTCTTTTACAGCTCGCTCAACACGAACTAAACCAATACGGAATTGGTTTTCTGCCATTTCACCAACACTACGAATACGACGATTACCTAAATGGTCGATATCATCCACTTCGCCATGACCATTACGGATAGCGATAAGTTTCTTCATGACATCAACGATATCGCCTTTGGTTAACACGCTTTCGCCTTCGATATCTTCACGCCCTAAAGAACGATTAAACTTCATACGGCCTACTGCTGATAAGTCATAACGTTCGTCAGAGAAGAATAGATTATCAAATAGTGCTTCAGCTGCTTCTTTTGTTGGTGGCTCACCAGGGCGCATCATACGATAAATTTCAACCAATGCACCTAAACGGTCACGAGTTGAATCAACATTTAATGTTTCAGAAATGAATGCACCATGATCTAAATCATTGGTAAATAATGTTTCAATTTTTTTATGGCCAGCATTGGTTAATTCAAGCAATAGCTCTAACGAAATTGGCGTGTTAGCAAAAGCAATAACTTCACCAGTCTCTTCATTAACATAATTTTTTGCTAATACTTTATTAACGATATATTCAACTGGTACATCAATCTTAGTTACTTTATCTTTTTCTAGTTCACGAATGTGGCGTGCGGTTATACGACGGCCTTTTTCAGCATAAACTTTACCTTTTGATTCAATATCAAACAGAGCCGTTTCACCACGTAAACGCTCAGGAACCAGATCCATTTTTAATTTTGATTTGCCAACTTCAAAAATAGTTTTTTCAAAGAAGATATCTAAAATTTCTTCTGTTTCATAACCAAGCGCTCGTAAAATAATTGTCGCTGGAAGTTTACGACGACGGTCAATACGAGCAAAAAGATTGTCTTTTGGATCAAATTCGAAATCAAGCCAAGAGCCACGATAAGGAATAATCCGCGCATTATATAAAACTTTACCAGAAGAGTGCGTTTTACCTTTATCACTATCAAAGAACACACCCGGACTACGATGTAATTGTGAAACGATAACACGTTCAGTGCCGTTAATCACAAATGTACCATTATCCGTCATTAAAGGAATTTCGCCCATATAGACGTCTTGCTCTTTAATATCTTTAACTGTTCCTTCTGGCGCATCTTTATCATAAATAACTAAACGTAATTTAACGCGCAACGGTGCTGAGTAAGTGATCCCTCTAATTTGACATTCTTTAACATCAAACACAGGTTCGCCCATTTTAAAGCTCACGTATTGTAACTCAGCGTTACCACTATAACTTTTTATCGGAAATATTGAACGAAAAGCGGCTTCTAAGCCGTACTGACCTTCTGGATCTTGCTCAATAAATTTCTGGAACGAATCAAGTTGAATAGAAAGAAGATACGGTATATCCAAGACTTGTGGACGTTTACCAAAATTCTTACGAATTCGTTTTTTCTCGGTATAAGAGTAAACCATTAGTTCCTCAACTTGCTTATCTGCTATTTTAGCATGATTAAATATTCATCAGGGGTATTACTATCTATCAAATAAGAACGCCTGACACCTCATCGAAAATATCTATAAATATCAATTGATTAGGCTTAATAAATATACTATTTCTTTATTACTTTTTATTGATAGTCTTCAAATAAAATTCTTTGACTTTTTACAGCGCAAAAAGGCTGGAGGTAAAAACCCCCAGCCACTTAGCTTACAATTGATAAACTTATTTAAGTTCGACAACTGCACCAGATTCTTCAAGTGCCTTTTTAAGTTCATCTGCATCAGCTTTGCTAACGCCTTCTTTAACTGTTGCTGGAGCTGATTCAACAAGATCTTTCGCTTCTTTTAAGCCTAAACCTGTTGCACCACGAACCGCTTTGATAACAGCGACTTTGTTAGCGCCAACATCTTTTAAGATTACATCAAATTCAGTTTTTTCTTCTGCTGCTTCAGCTGGACCAGCTGCTGCAACTGCTACAGCTGCCGCTGCAGAAACGCCAAATTTTTCTTCCATCATTGATACAAGTTCAACAACATCCATTACAGACATTTCAGCAACTGCATCTAAAATTTGTTCTTTAGTGATAGACATAATATAGTTTCCCAAATTTACAATTTTTTAATTAATAATATTCACAATCACACTGCCAATTAAGCAGCTTGTTTTTGATCGCGAACTGCTGCAAGAGTACGAACCAATTTGCCAGCTGCGGCTTCTTTCATGGTTGACATCAAGCGAGCTAATGCTTCTTCATAAGTAGGTAATGTTGCTAAGCGATCAATGTTCGCTGCAGTAATCAACTCACCTTCAAAGGCTGCGGCTTTAATCTCAAATTTTTCATTTTCTTTTGCAAACGCTTTAAAAATACGCGCAGCAGCACCTGGGTGCTCATTTGAAAATGCAATAAGAGTTGGACCAACAAACGCATCTTTTAAGCACTCGTATTGAGTTCCCTCAACAACGCGGCGTAATAAGGTGTTACGAACAACACGCATATAAACACCCGCTTCACGAGCAGATTTACGTAATGCAGTCATCTTTTCTACAGTTACGCCACGAGAATCAGCAACAACTGCAGATAGCGCACCTTTGGCGATTTCATTAACTTCAGCAACAATTTCTTGTTTATTTTGAAGATTTAGTGCCATTGGTATTGCTCCTGGATTATATACTAGGCAAAGCCTAGACTTATTTTAACTAACTACACATGTAGCTAGCACAACCACGATGAGCAGAATCCCTCTATTATATCTTATCAGGTTCTGTCACCGTCTACGTAGGAAGATTAAGTAATTAAATATCAATTACACCTACGGTCTTGGACGGGGTCTGGTTAAGGCCAGACACCAACCGATTTTTTCTGTTTAATTATCGAAATAATTAAACTGTTGCATTTAATGTCGCTTGATCGATAGCAACACCTGCGCCCATTGTAGTAGATAGGCTAACTTTCTTCACAAATACACCTTTAGCAGATGCAGGTTTTGCTCGTTTTAACGCAACAAGTAATGCTTCTAAATTTTCTTTAAGTTTATCTGCATCAAAATCAGCTTTACCGATAGTGGTATGGATAATACCATTTTTATCATTACGGTAACGGATTTGACCAGCTTTAGCGTTTTTCACTGCTTCAGCAACGTTAGGCGTTACAGTACCCACTTTAGGGTTTGGCATTAAACCACGAGGCCCTAAAATTTGACCTAATTGACCAACAACACGCATAGCATCTGGTGATGCGATAACCACGTCAAAATTCATTTCGCCTTTTTTGATTTGATCAGCTAGATCGTCCATACCCACTAATTCAGCGCCAGCTTCTTTAGCGGCATCAGCGTTTGCACCTTGAGTAAAGACTGCAACACGAATACTACGACCGGTTCCGTGTGGAAGTACAATTGCACCACGCACATTTTGGTCTGATTTACGTGAATCAATACCTAAATTAACTGCAACATCAACACTTTCTGTAAATTTAGCAGTGGCAAGTTCTTTTAATAAAGCAATTGCTTCGTTGATATCATATTGTTTAGTCGCATTCACTTTTTCGCGGATAAGTTTAGCTTTTTTAGATAGTTTAGCCATGAATTAACCCTCCACTTCCAAGCCCATTGAACGTGCAGTCCCTTCAATAGAACGCATCATCGTTTCAATGGTAGCACCATTCATATCTGCAGCTTTTAATTCAGCGATTTCGCGAATTTGCGCACTCGTTACTTTACCTACTTTTTTCTTGTTAGGTTCGCCAGAACCAGACTTGATTTTAGCAGCTTTCTTTAATAATACTGCCGCAGGTGGAGTTTTAGTAACAAAAGTAAATGAACGATCAGAATAGACTGTAATAACAACAGGAATAGGTAGACCTTTTTCCATGCTTTCTGTTTTTGCATTAAATGCTTTACAGAATTCCATAATATTAACACCGTGTTGACCAAGTGCTGGACCAACTGGTGGACTAGGATTTGCTGCACCAGCTGCAACTTGCAACTTGATGTAAGCTTGTACTTTTTTTGCCATTTTTAGTTTCCTTTTCTCGGGTGCAAACGCCTCTATTAATAAATAGACAGCTCCCCTAAGTTAAATGAGGGCAGAATTATCCTACAATCGATTAATAAATGCAAGATTTATTTATTACACATAAAAGCAGGCAATATTTACCGCCTGCTTTTATTTAATAACAATGTTATTCAAGAATTAAAGTACATTAATTGCATTAAGTTCTTTAAATGCAAGTTCTAAACGTGCAACTAATGATTCTTGTCCTTTACGTAACCATACACGTGGATCGTAATATTTTTTATTTGGAGCATCAGGTCCTTCTGGGTTGCCTAATTGACCTTGTAAATATGCTTCGTTGGCTTTGTAATAATCTAAAATACCAGCCCAGTTTGCCCATTGCGTATCAGTATCGATATTCATTTTAACAACACCGTAACTAACTGCTTCAGCAATTTCTTCAGGAGTAGAGCCTGAACCACCATGGAATACAAAATTCAATGATTTTTCGGGTAAGCTAAATTTTTCAGAAACATATTTTTGTGAATTATCGAGAATTTTTGGTGTTAACTTAACATTTCCTGGTTTATACACACCATGAACATTACCAAATGATGCTGCGATAGTAAAACGTGGACTAATTGCACTTAGACGCTCATAAGCATAAGCGACATCTTCAGGTTGAGTATAAAGTGCTGAACTATCCATATGGCTATTATCAACACCATCTTCTTCACCACCAGTACAACCAAGCTCTAACTCTAATGTCATTTTCATTGCTGACATACGAGCAAGGTATTGGCAACAAATATCAATATTGTCTTTTAAAGTTTCTTCTGATAGATCGATCATGTGAGAAGAAAATAGTGGTTTGCCAGTTTTAGCAAAATGCGTTTCGCCAGCATCAAGTAACCCATCAACCCAAGGCAGTAATTTTTTTGCACAGTGATCGGTATGAACAATCACTGGTACACCATATTTTTCAGCCATTAAATGCACATGTTTAGCACCAGATACAGCACCTAACACTGCACATTCTTGACCTTCAAGTTTTAAACCTTTACCCGCAATAAATTGTGCACCGCCATTAGAAAATTGCACAATAACAGGCGAACCAACTTTAGCTGCTGTTTCAATAACCGCATTGATTGTATTAGTGTCAACACAGTTTACAGCTGGTAATGCAAAATTATTTTCTCGTGCAATTTGAAATACTTTTTGCACATCATCACCAGTTACCACACCAGGTTTAACAACATCAGAAATCTTTGTAGCCATTTTATTACCTATAAATTTATTTATATAAAAAGTAAAGGATGAGTGATTGGCTCATCCTTTTTTATTAAATGTCTTAATTACGCTTTAGCTCTCGCTTCTAGCATTGCAACAGCCGGTAATTTTTTACCTTCCACAAATTCAAGGAAAGCTCCACCACCAGTTGAGATATAAGAGATTTTATCTTCAATTCCGAATAAATCAATTGCAGCTAATGTATCACCACCACCTGCGATTGAAAAACCTGCACTATCAGCAATAGCTTTCGCTACAATTTCAGTACCGCGACGGAAATTCGGGAATTCAAACACACCAACAGGGCCATTCCATAAAATAGTTTTGGCTTTTTTGATGATATCAGCTAATGCTTCTGCTGATTTATCACCTAAATCAAGAATTTGTTCATTTTCTTTAACATCTTTTACTGATTTTTCAGTGGCTGTAGCCGTTTCGCTAAATTCAGTAGCCACACGCACATCAGTTGGAACAGGAATATGGCAATTTGCCATTAATTTTTTTGCCTCAGGAATTAAATCTGCTTCGTAAAGTGATTTACCAACATTATAGCCTTCAGCTGCGATGAATGTATTTGCGATACCACCACCAACAATAATTTGGTCAGCGATTTTTGATAAAGAATCAAGAACAGTCAATTTTGTTGATACTTTAGAACCAGCAACAATCGCAACCATTGGACGAGCTGGGTTATCAAGCGCTTTACCTAAAGCATCTAATTCAGCAGCTAATAATGGACCTGCACAAGCAACTGGTGCAAATTTACCAACACCATGAGTAGACGCTTGAGCGCGATGTGCTGTACCAAAAGCATCCATAACATAGATATCGCAAAGTGCGGCATATTTTTTTGATAAAGCTTCATCATCTTTACCTTCGCCGACATTAAAACGTACGTTTTCAAGCACAACAAGTTCACCTTCTTTAACGTCAACACCGTTAAGATAATCTTTAACTAGGCGGACAGGAAATGAAACATGTTCTTTTAAATAATCAACAACAGGTTGCAGTGAAAATTCTGGATTATATTCTCCCTCGGTTGGACGCCCAATATGCGAGGTTACCATTACTTTAGCACCTTTTTTAATTGCCTCTTCAATTGTTGGCAATGATGCTTTAATACGTGCATCAGAGGTTACTTTACCATTTTTAACTGGCACATTAAGATCTGAACGAATAAATAGACGTTTTCCTTTTAGATCAAGATCTTGCATTCTAATAATAGACATGAGACATCCTCTTATGAAATATAAATAAAATAAATTTTACATTATTCTAACATAAAAAATAAGATTAGGTTACTTTCATTAACGCTTAAATAGTAAACATTTACGTTAAATACTTAATCGAAAAGCCACAAAATTTTTTTATCTAACAGCATTGACAAAAGAAAGAAAATCAGGCATATTTTGCCGCCTTATTAATATCTAATTTTTCTAAATTTGGGAGTTGACTTTGGCTAATATCAAATCAGCTAAGAAACGTGCGGTTCAATCCGAAAAACGCCGTAAACATAATGCTAGTAACCGTTCAATGATGCGTACTTATATTAAAAAAGTTTACGCAGCTGTTGCAGCTGGTGATAAACAAACAGCTGAAGTAGCATTTAAAGACATGCAAGCAGTTATTGACCGTCAAGCGGCTCGTGGTCTAATCCACAAAAACAAAGCAGCACGTCATAAAGCGAATTTAATCAAACAGATAAAAGCATTAGCTTAATACTTTATTCTGTTAGTTACTATAGTTAATTAAGAACCTAGCAAAAAGTGGTGAAAACCACTTTTTTTATTTATGTGCTAATCATTTATCAATAACAAATAAAAACAAAGAGAGTTTATTGTGGTTCAGCGTGATTATGTGAGAAAAAAGAGCCAATCTAAAAAAAATAAGTCACGAAATATGCCTAATTTAATGATATTATTAGCTATTATCATTATTATTCTGTTCTCTGCTATTCTCTACTTTGTTTCAAATAATAAACCTACGCAAATTACTGAACAGCCCAAAGCGAAAACTCAACCTCCGGCAATCACGTTACCAGAACAACCCCAAGAAAGATGGACATATTTAAAAGAGTTAGAAACGCCAAATGCTAGCTCTAACGCTCAAACAAATTCTGTTGCAAGTGAACGACAACAAATTCTCGATAGTTTTGTTAATAATTCACGTCCTGTTACAACCACACAAAATACCAATAACACGAATAATGCTAACACACAAATAACAACGACTTCAGCCCCATCACAAACAAGTCAAATAGTGAATACCTCAAATAAATGGTCACTACAATGTGGAGCTTTTAAAGATAAAGCTAATGCTGATACACTAAGAGCCAAACTTGCTATGACAGGAATAAGTGGTAATATTTCTGCAGGTCAACTGTATCGTGTGACTGTCGGACCTTTTACCAACAAAAATGAGGCTGATAAAACAATGAGCTCGTTACTCAGTAATGGTATTAACAATTGTGTTGTTTCTAACAAATAAAAACGATGAAAACATTTAAGCACATACAACTGTTCTCAAAAATGTTATGGTGGCGGATCAACCATGACCGTTTAACGACATCATCTGCAGGGTTAGCTTATACCACGATACTCGCACTGGTACCGTTGATTACGGTAATCTTTTCTTTACTGTCTGCTTTTCCAATGTTTAGTGAAGTGAGTCGATCATTAAAGCAGTTAATTTATAGTAATTTAGTACCAACAGCCAGTGACACTATCCAAAACTATCTGGAACAGTTTATTGCCAATACAAAGAAAATGACTGTGGTTGGGATAATTGGACTAATTGTCACATCGTTATTATTGATCAATTCAATTAACACAGCTCTCAATCATATTTGGAAAACAAAACGCAAACGCTCATTAATTTATAATATAACCATTTATTGGACGATATTAACCTTAGGCCCTATTTTGGCTGGCAGTAGCGTAGCGATAAGTTCATATATTTTTTCGTTAAAATGGATTTCTACAGCGATAACCAGTAACCTACTAATTAGCATTTTACCATTTCTTATTTCTGTTATTGGTTTTTGGTTACTTTATAGTATTATTCCTACCGAATCTGTCCCTTTTAAAGAGTCATTTATTGGCGCAATCGTCGCTGCAGTCTTATTTGAAATAGGAAAGCGAGCATTTTCACTTTATGTTAGCTCTTTTCCTACCTATCAATTGATTTATGGTGTGGTATCTTCGATACCTATTATGTTGGTTTGGATTTACTGTTCATGGTGTATTGTGCTATTTGGTGCAGAGTTTGCCGCGACATTGACTGACTATAACCGCCAACAAAAACAATCTATTGAAAATCAGTCTCAAGTGGAATAATAAAATCTATGATTGCCTTAATACAACGCGTTACGCAAGCCAGTGTTACTGTTGATAAACAAATTATTGGACAAATCAACCATGGCCTACTTATTTTATTAGGTGTTGAGCAAGGTGATGATCAACAAAAAGCCACTCGATTATGTGAAAAAGTTCTAGGCTATCGTATTTTCAGCGATAGTGAGGGAAAAATGAATTTGAATGTTCAGCAAGCTAAAGGTGAGGTATTAGTTGTTTCTCAATTTACACTTGCTGCTGATACCCAAAAGGGAATGCGACCTAGTTTTACTAAGGGAGCAAAACCCGACGAAGCCAATAAACTCTATCAATTTTTTGTCGAGCAATGTAAAAAACAAATTAATACCCAAACTGGGCAATTTGCTGCCAATATGCAAGTATCATTGATTAATGATGGTCCGGTTACTTTTTGGTTACAGACTTAAAATATTATTCATGCCTCAACAAATAGATTAACTAAAAAGTGAATTATTTTACCGTAAAAGACGAATAAACAATTTCAGTAAAATTATTATTTATCACCTTTATAATCATCTTAAATTTTTTAACATATCTATTGCTGATGCTTGAGGGGATAAACCTAATTTATTTAGCTTAGTAAGATAATATTGTTTTACATCTTCCCAATAGTAGTAAGGATAATGTTCAGTTTTGACAGGAAGATGCACTTCCTGCTCATTTAACAGAATCTTTACCAGTATCGGTTGATCTACTTTTTTACTTTTATAAAAAATCCATTGCATATTTGCCATCATAGGAATAATTTTATCTGCCTGCCAAACCAAAGGATATTGTACTATCGGATTTGCAACTGTTGCAGTCCCTTCTATTTCAAGTAAAGTCGCCAAAGGCGATACGGTTTCGGCATGGGCAAAACGCAAATTAGCGTCAATATTATTATTCTTTATAGCAAAATCTGCTGTATTTAACATATCCCATAGTAAAGGTGCAGCTATTTTAATCTGAATACCATTTGCATCAAAGGCTGGACCTATTTGTAGATAATTTTTTACAGTAACGATATTATTAAATTGTGTTTTTTCATCTTCATGAAAAAATGAATTAAGATCCACATGATTTTCTGCTAATAATTGTGGAGAAAAAGCGAGTAATTCTTGATACAACTGATAAACTGCAATAACAAAATCCATTGATTTTATGGATGAATTTTCATTAATTTCAAGACCTTTATCTAAATATTTTTGGATAAACTCATCACTAAAAATTCGGTGTAAAAAATGGTACCCCATCTCCCATGAATCTGGCATATTTTCAATCAATTTTATTGCATTTTTCACTTTTTTACTTTGTTTAAATTCCTCATAAGCGGGGGAATACTCGAAAAAACGCAATAATGTTTGTTGATCTTCTTGCTGTTGCGTGACGTTGATTTGAGGATATTTTGAATGAAAAGCTTCAACAAAAATGTTTGCTGTCTCTTTGGCTCTGGGTGAACTTGAAGAGATAACCTCAATTTTCTGACCTTTAAAAACAGAAGGATAATTATTCAACATCCGCTGACTGATTAAACGAATATTTTGTCGTCCCAGATCGGTTAGAGCGCCATAATGGCCTTTATTCAATTGTGTAATACGGCTAATTTGGTCAAGCAAATCTTTACCAAGATGCGTCAACTGACCCTTATTTTCAGCGATTAATAAAGTTTGGTAGGCAATATCTTCATATTTTGATTTGCTAATATAACGCGATCCATGCCGCCCAACATGATCAATATAAAAAGCATCGTAACCATCAGGCGCTGGTGTGTATGTGTATTTCGAATCAAAATGATATGCAGTTTTAGATCCTGCCGCTATTTGCTGTTCGGCAAATCCCATACAAGAAAAGGCAAATAAACACAGAGCACAAATTTTTTTGGCATAATCCATAAAAATACTCCTGACAATTAAATATCTATTTACCAAACTTCTCAGTAAAAAATTAACTTATATAACACAATAAACGTTTAATTATAATGTAGCCAAATTGAATGTTTCAGATAGTATTGTGATCAGTCGAATTAAATCATTTAATTTTTATTCTACCTATTATAAATGGCAAGGTCAAAAAACAGATTATTATTTTAAGTCATCTCTTTTTAATTTTTGTAAAAAGGATTATCTTATTACCCATTAAAAATAACCTTTGCTTAATTGATAAAAAAACTAATGAAATTATATGGATTTACTGGTACTAAAATTTGTTGTGCTTTCATTTCGGCATGTATAACAACCCCTTATAACCTCACTCGCTTTTTTAAAGACCTTATTGCAGGCATTACAGTTGGTATTATTGCAATTCCGCTAGCAATGGCACTAGCTATTGCCAGTGGTGTACCGCCTCAACATGGACTTTATACGGCAATTATTGCAGGATTAGTCATTGCATTAACAGGCGGATCGCGTTATAGCGTTTCGGGTCCAACTGCTGCTTTCGTTGTTATTTTATATCCAGTTTCGTTACAATATGGATTAGCTGGATTATTAGTAGCGACACTATTATCCGGTTTTTTTCTAATTTTAATGGGCGTTGTAAGATTAGGTCGATTAATTGAATATATTCCTCTACCCGTGGTTTTAGGTTTTACATCTGGTATTGCAATTACTATTGCCACCATGCAGATCAAAGATTTTTTTGGCTTAACACTCGAACACATGCCCGAAAATTACATTACAAAGGTCATTGAATTAGCAAAAACATTACCCACTATCAACATAGCCGATACCCTAGTTGGAATCGTGACATTAATTGTCTTAATTGTCTGGCCAAAATTTCGAGTAAAAATATCAGGCCATTTACCTGCCTTAATTGCTGGTATTGCAGTTATGTTTATTTTTAAACAATTTGGTTATCAAATTGAAACCATCGGTTCTCGATTCACTTATACGTTAGCCGACAATAGTATTGGTCATGGCATTCCATCGGTGTTACCTGAATTCATTTTGCCATGGCAATATACGGATTTTAATTTAGACTGGTCTACGCTCTCCGCGCTGCTCCCCATTTCACTCACTATGGCGATGTTATGTGCTATTGAATCACTGCTTTGCGCTGTAGTATTAGATGAAATGACTCATACCAAACATCATTCCAATAGTGAATTGATCGGTCAAGGGTTGGGAAATATCATTGCGCCATTTTTTGGTGGAATTTCAGCAACAGCAGCTATCGCACGTTCTGCCGCCAATGTCAAAGCGGGTGCGACATCCCCTGTTGCTGCAATGCTACATTCAATCATTGTTTTATTAGCACTTATCTGCTTTGCTCCACTTTTATCTTATATCCCGCTTTCAGCAATGGCAGCATTATTATTAATCGTGGCGTGGAATATGAGCGCAGTACAACGCGTAATTTATATCATTAAACGCGCACCTAAAGATGATATTTTGATTATGCTTATTTGTATGTCTTTAACCGTATTATTTGATATGGTGATTGCTATAACACTTGGCATAGTCTTAGCTTCAATTCTATTTATGCGTCGCATTGCACATATGACACGTTTGGTTGAAATCAATCGAACCAATGAAAAAACATTAGTTCTCCGCATTAATGGACCACTATTTTTTGCCGCTGCTGAGCGCACCTTTTCGGAAATTTACCAGAAAATAAATGGCTATGAGCATATTGTATTACAATGGGATGCGGTGCCTATTCTTGATGCTGGTGGATTAAATGCATTAATTCATTTTATTGATGAATTACCAAAACAGGTTGATTTATCAATTTGTGAATTACAATTTCAGCCGCTAAAAACAATAGCGAGAGCTAAAATTGTACCTGTTCCAAATAAATTGATGTTTTTCTCAACACTTGATGAAGCACTGAAAGATAAAGAATAATTTTATATTTAGTTTTATTATATTAACGCTATAAAAAACACAACAAAACTCAACCCTAATCATTGTTGTGTATATTGTATTAAACTGTAATAGCTTATCTTTTTTCGTCAATCGTTATTGGCAAAATTATTGATAGGCATATACCCAACAACATAAATTAATCATGACAATATAGGAAATGCATATGATAACTGATTTAAACAATATTAATAATCTCAAACAAAAATCAAACTGGTTTATTTTAGTTGGTATAATTTTAATCGTGTTAGGATGTTTAGCACTAGGTTATCAATTCGTCGCAACTGTCTTTTCAGTGTATTTTATTGGAACATTAATTTTAATTGCAGGTATTGCTCAAGCAGTACACTCTTTTAATATTAAAGGTTTTGGACAATCAGCGTTATGGGCTGTAATGGGCGTTTTATATATTTTTATTGGTTTAATGTCATTTTTCCAACCTATCGCTGTATCATCAGCGTTAACATTAGTGGTTTCTATTCTACTGATTATGAGTGGCTTTACTCAAATCTTTGCGGCAATGAACAACCGCTATTTACCACGCTGGGGATGGGTTTTAACCTCAGGAATCATCACATTAATTTTAGGATTTATGATACTTGCAGGTTGGCCATATAACAGCCTTTGGGTATTAGGCATGTTTTTAGGTATTGATCTTATATTCCAAGGTTGGGCATATGTAGCAATTGGTTTTGCACTTAAAAATCGATAGTTTAAACGCAAAAGTTGCTCACTAACTTAGTGTATAAATTATGTGAGCAACAACTTTCACTACAATGATGTCACACCTTAAAATTGATGTTTAACAAATACAACCAAATAACTATTTGTAATTTTTATTCGTTTTTGCTTTGACTTCTTTCATGGATTGTAAAATTCGATGATAGTTATCAAGCCTTGAAGGGGCTATTTTTTTATCAATAACTGCTTGTTGCAATAAACAACCTGGTGTTGTTAAATGATCACAATCACGAAATTGGCATCCCCCTAAATAATCCGCAAATTCTTTGAAACCATTTATAACCTGCTCAGGCTCTAAATGCCACAAACCAAACTCACGAATACCTGGAGAATCAATAATGTCGCCACCATTAGGCAGATGATATAACCTCGTTGACGTGGTGGTATGTTGACCAAGCCCAGATATTTCTGAAACATCGCCTGTGAGTGCAAATTGCGATTGATGAGGTAATAATAAGTTAATAATACTTGATTTTCCCACCCCTGACTGCCCAACTAAAATAGATACCTTATTTTGTAAGGTCTGTTGTAACGCTATAATGCCCTGCTGATCTTGACAAGAAACAAAAAGCACCTGATAACCAATTTGGCGATATATGGCTAATTGACTTTCAACGTCTTTACGTTGTGAATCAGTAAGCAAATCAATCTTGTTTAACACAATAATTGGCGTGATGTCTGTTGCCTCACAAGCAACTAAATAGCGATCAATAATATTAAGCGATAATTCAGGCAAAACAGCTGAGATAATGACGATTTGATCGACATTCGCAGCGACCGGCTTAACACCATCATAAAAATCAGGACGAACCAACTCTGAATGGCGAGGGTAAACGGCCTCGATAATACCATTGGTATTTGGCTCTAAACTTTCACGCCAAACCACTTTATCGCCAGTCACCAATGAAGGTAAAGTTCGACGAATACTACATCGACAAATTTTACCTAAACTATCCTCCACATCCGCAGACTTACCAAAACGGCTAACAACCACACCATCACTTGGTGACGTGAAGTTGGCTAAGTTTTCATCTGACTTTATGGCTAAACGTTGTTGATGTTTCGCAGCCATGCGTCTTTTTTGATTTTGAGATAATTGATTTTTTGCCACAGTCAATAATTTTTACTAAAACAGTTTGACAGTTATGCTACACTAGTCAGCATTAAAAAGAAAATTTCTATGACATATTATGACTACATCATCACAAGTTAACAGTAATAATCTTATCTGGATTGACCTTGAAATGACAGGTCTGAATCCCACTGTTGATCGCATCATCGAAATCGCCACAATTGTGACTGATTCAGATCTCAACATTGTTGCTGAAGGTCCTGTTATTGCCGTACATCAATCCGATGAACAACTGGCGCTGATGGACGATTGGAACAAAAATACCCATGGAAAATCAGGTTTAATTGAACGCGTTCGTCAAAGTCAAATCAATGAACAGCAAGCAGAACAACAAACCATCGAATTTTTAAAACAATGGGTACCAGAAAACTGCTCCCCCATTTGTGGCAATACTATTGCACAAGATCGTCGTTTTTTATTTAATTACATGCCTAATTTAGAACGTTACTTTCATTATCGTTATTTAGATGTCAGCACTATTAAAGAGTTAGCCAAACGTTGGAAACCTGAGATATTAAAAGGAATAAGTAAACAAAGTACACACCAAGCGCTTGATGATATACGCGACTCAATTGCTGAACTTACTTATTATCGTAAGTATTTTTTTAATGTAACCCAATAATTAGACATGTTGGATAATTGTTATGCAAATTCTATATAATGTCCTGTTATATATTATCCAACCATTAATATGGATAAAATTACTGTGGCGTAGCCGTAAAGCACCAGCTTATCGCAAACGTTGGTTAGAACGCTATGGTTTTTGTAAACACAAAGTCAAACCAAATGGCATTTTAGTTCATGCCGTATCTGTTGGTGAAACCATTGCCGCCATTCCGCTAGTAAAAGCGTTACAGCAGCGATATCCCGATTTACCTATTACTGTTACTACAATGACGCCAACGGGTTCAGAACAAGTAAAATCATTATTAAAAGATAGTGTCAGCCATGTCTATTTGCCTTACGATCTACCTTGTGCATTACATCGATTTCTTAAAATCGTATCACCTAAATTGGTGATTATTATGGAAACAGAACTTTGGCCCAATTTGATATCCCAGTGCTATAAACGCCATATCCCAGTGATTATTGCCAATGCTAGGTTGTCAGAGCGATCGGCTAAAAGGTATGCTAAGTTAGGAAAAACGATTAGCCACTTATTGGCTAAAATTAGTACTGTCGCGGTACAAAATCACCAAGATGGCGAGCGTTTTATATCGCTAGGCTTGCCAAAAGAACATTTGTCCATCACCGGCAGTATCAAGTTTGATATCAACTTAACAAATCAACAGCAACAACAAATAATCGCATTAAAACAACAATGGCAATTAAATCGACCGGTATTAATTGCAGCAAGTACACATACTGGTGAAGATGAAATTATCTTATCTGCTTTTAAACTATTACTGCAAAAACACGCTAATCTTTTATTAATTTTAGTACCCCGTCATCCTGAACGTTTTAATACTGTTGAAAAGTTAATTAATGATGAAGGTTTTAATTACATCAAACGCAGTAATCAACAAATACCAACGCCCCAAACACAAATAATTTTAGGCGATACAATGGGAGAGTTAATGGTGCTTTATGGTATTGCCGATATTGCCGTAGTTGGAGGTAGTTTCGTCAAACACGGTGGACATAATCCATTAGAACCCGCTTTACACCATATTCCTATTATCAGCGGAGAGCACTATTTTAATTTCAACGTTATTTGTGAACAGCTCATTGCTGATAATGCAATGATTATTAGTGATAGTTCAGCCAATAAATTGGCTTTATTCGTTGATAATTTATTAACTAACCCAACTCACTGCAAGCAAATTGGCGAAAAAGCACACTATGTGTTAAAACAAAATCAAGGTGCTTTAGCTAAGTTACTTGCTATTATTAACCATTATCTTTGTTAATCGAAGGGTGATTTGTGGATAAAAAACAAGGCTTATTATTAGTGAATCTAGGCACACCTAGCAAATTAACACCAGATGCAATAAAACAATATTTAACAGAGTTTTTATTGGACAAGCATGTGGTCGATTTGCCTTATTTGTTATGGTATCCCATTTTAAAATATCTAATATTACCCAAACGTGTTCCCTATATTATAAATCACTATAAAAAAATATGGGTCAATAACTGCTCGCCTTTACTCCACTACAGTCAATTATTATGTGACAAGTTACAACATGAGCTACCAGAAACTTACTGCGAGCTGGCAATGACTTATGCTCAACCCGATATGCAGTCGGCACTCAATAATCTTAAATCATGCAATAAAATTACTGTATTACCCTTGTTCCCACAATACTCTACCACGACAACGCTTGCAGTATTGGATAAATTAAAACAGATGATTAAACGTGATAGTCATTTTAATAATATTAACTATATTCGCGATTATGCTGACAATCCATGTTATATTCACGCGCTTTATACACAAATTGAACAGGCAATTTTAAAAAATGGAAAGCCGGAAGTATTACTACTTTCTTATCATGGTATTCCTGAACGTTACCGCAAAAGACGTCAAGAAGATTATATTGAGCGTTGTCAACTCACTACCGAATTATTGATAAAAAAATGTCATCAAAGTGGTCTTGATTTATCAATTCAGATGGCTTATCAATCGAAATTTGGTAAAGGAAAATGGGTCGAACCTAACACCAGTGATATCCTACAAAATCTAGCGAATACTGGTATCAAACATGTACAAGTCATGTGCCCTGGCTTTTCCGCTGATTGTATTGAAACCCTATACGAAATCGATGATGAAAATCGGCAAATATTTCTACAATCTGGTGGTAAACAATTCTATTATATTCCAGCACTAAATGATTCTCGTTTACATATTGAATTAATAAAAAGTTTGGTTAATTGTGATAAAACCTATCCTTTAACCTAAATTAGTCGACATAATGTTAAACATTAATCATAACCACTAATCAAAAGGCTAATCACTTAAAACGCATATATGCTTCAATTATAAATTCGAAATTGATTACAATTAATGCGAAATAATGAGCGGCCAACAATATTTGATTTAACGTGTGGTAGGATAATAAATATCAATATTATTAGCAGTAAGGAAAAATAGATGAAAATAATTATTATCGGTGCTCAAGCAGCTGGAGCAAGTGCCGCAGCAAAAGCTAAAAGAATCAATCCCGAGGCAACTATCCGTATTTATGAAAAATCCGATATCGTATCGTTTGGTGCTTGTGGTTTACCCTACTTTATTGGTGATCACTTTAGTGATGCCAACGAAATGATATCACGAACACCCCAACAGTTCGAAAAAGACGGTATTGACATAAAAATTCTTCATGAAGTTGTTGCAATAGATACTCTATCTAAAAAATTGAAGATAAAAGATCTGACTAATGGACACTGTTTTGAAGACACTTACGACAAATTACTTTTAGCGGTGGGTGCAAGTCCAATCATTCCACCATTTTCAAATGATAAACTCAAAAATATTTTTACACTTCGTGATCTCTATGATGGTCAAGCAATTAAAAAAACGCTAAATGATGCTCAAGTTAACAATATTATTGTGGTTGGAGCTGGTTATATTGGACTAGAATTGGTCGAATCACTTGTTGCATTAAACAAAAAAGTTAAGTTGATTCAATTGGATGATAGAGTATTAGTTGATGCATTCGATGCGCAAATTACCGATATCATAGCTGAAAATATCAAGCAATATTGCGATTTACATTTACAAGAAAAAGTACTAGGTTTTGGTGGACAAGATAAAGTCACCCACGTGATAACCGATAAAGACCAGTACCCAGCCGATATGGTTATTATTGCAACAGGTGTAAAACCCAATAGCAGCATTTATAACAATTTAGGGATTAGTACCTTAAAAAATGGTGCAATTATTACTGATGCGTTAGGCCAAACCAATATTTGTGACATCTATGCAGCAGGCGATTGTGCCGCACTTTATCACAAGGTTAGCCATGATATGGTCTATATTCCATTAGCGACCGGAGCAAATAAACTTGGCAAAGTTGTAGGTGAAAATTTAGCCGGCGGACACTGTCAATTTCCTGGAACCTTAGGTACATCAGCATTAAAAGTGTTTGATATTGAAGCTGGTCGAACAGGTATTACAGAAAATGATGCTAAAAAAGCAGCCATTGCCTATAAAACCGTTGTAGTAAAAGATAAAAACCATAGCAACTACGTTGCTGGGCAAACCAGCATAACCGCTAAACTAATTTATCATGCCGAAACTCGTATTATTTTAGGTGGACAAATTGCCGGGGGGGTTGGAGCAGCGTTAAGAGTCAATGTGTTAGCAACAGCAATATGGGCAAAAATGACCATTGATGAATTAACTATGTTGGATTTTTTATATGCTCCTCCTTTTTCTAGGCCATGGGATGTTTTAAATATCGCAGGATCCATCGCAAAATAGCGAATACATAATCAATCAGGGTTATCGAACAACTATATTGCAAATTAGCGATTAATATTCAATTAAAGTAAACACAATACTGAAATATACCCATTGATAGATTAATTAAATCAGAAATTTATTTTATAACCGATATATTTACATTTTTTATTTGATAATTAAATTTATCAGCAAAGGCGAGGTTCAACTATGTCAGATGCCATTTTTCAAGGAACTTTTTTTGAAAAGTTCTTATCCATAACTCATTACCAAACCTTAATTGGAATTGGACTTTTACTTGTCTGCTTTTTTGCTGTAATGAGGCCATTACAAAACCGAAAAGTCAATTTTTCGATTCGTATGTTAGTCGGATTAATACTTGGCGCAGTACTTGGTTTAGGCATCCAAGCTGCTGCTGGATTTCCTGATACATCAAGTGTTTGGATGCAAGAAACAGCAACATGGTATGGTCTTTTTGGGCGTGCATTTATTGCCTTTATTCGTATGCTAGTTATTCCACTCATCTTTGTATCCATCGTTAAAGTCATCATTGATTTCTCCGGAAAAGACAATCTACCTCAGATTGCTTTTAGAGGTATCTTTTGGTTACTCTTTACTACGGCTATCGCTTGTTTGGTGGGTATTATACTTGCCAACCTATTTTCCCTCGGTGAAATGAGCAAAGCATCAGAACTTCAAGCTCAAGCAAAACAATATACCAATATAATTGATACGTTTATCAACCTAATACCCAGTAACATTATCGCCTCAATGGTTAAAGAAAATATTGTTGGTTTAGTCATCTTTTCTGCTTTGATGGGACTTGCTGCCAATCGAATGGAAAAGAAAAATCCTAAACCAATCGAACTATTTAAAACATTTATCGAAGCGCTATACAAAATTGTCATGTCAATTGCTATGACAGTAATAAAATACATGCCTTACGCGGTAATAGCTTTACTTGCCCGTACCATCATTTCGAATGGTATACCGGCTATTATTCAAGTTTCCAGTTTTGTCGTTGCCATTTATGTTGCGACCTTAATTATGCTAATTGTGCATATTGCTATTGTATTAACGCATGGTATATCACCAATAACATTTATCAAAAAAGCGTTGGGTACATGGCTATTAGCCTTTACCAGCCGGTCATCTGTTGGCACATTACCTATGACAATTTCTACATTAACTGTCAGAATGGGGGTTAATACCGGTACAGCTAATTTAGTCTGCTCGCTTGGTAGTACAATGGGGATGAACGGCTGTGCTGGCTTCTTTCCAGCATTACTCGCAGTCATGGTTGCACATATGGTTGGTATTGATACTAATATTCAATTTTATATTATGTTAGTGATTGTCGTTGTGATTGGTTCAATCGGTATTGCGGGTATTCCTGGTACCGCAACCGTTGCGGCAACTGTCGTATTATCTGGAATGGGCATGGCTGAGTATTTTCCGTTGATTGGTATGGTCCTTGCTGTTGATCCAATTATTGATATGGCCAGAACTTTAGCCAATGTATCTGGCGCAATGACCGCGGCGATTGCCACTGATCGTGAAGTAGGTTTGATGGACTTGAACGTATATAATGATCCTAATGTGACACTTGAAAATGAATCAACAGATGCCTAATTAGGTTGCTATTATTAAATAGTAAGCTAAATGTCAGCTGAGATAAACACAATCAATATTTTAACAAATTACACTAATGGTAAAGTGGAGTAGATTACAAATAATCATTTAGATTGAAAATCTACAAATTGTGTACATCTCAATTAATAAATTCAAAATAAAAAAGGTGCGAAATGCACCTTTCTTATAATCGATTAATGACAGTAAAAACATTAAAGCGTTTTAAGCCAAGCTTTTACATCATTACCTAAACTTTTGTGACGCATTGCGTATTGCACAAAAGTTTGAACATAACCTAATTTATTACCGCAATCATGGCTACGACCTTTTATACAATAAGCATCAACCGGATCTTCTTCTAGTAACATTGCAATAGCGTCGGTTAATTGAATTTCACCACCAGCTCCTAAAGGCGTTTTAGCAAGTAATGGCCAGATTTTTTCAGATAATACATATCGTCCGACAACTGATTGATTAGAAGGCGCAGCGTCAATGGTCGGTTTTTCAACTACACTATACATCTGAGCAGTATTGCCTGCTAATAGCGCTTCACCACGGCAATCGACAATACCATAAGAAGAGACTAACTCTTTTGGCACTGGTTCGACCATGATTTGACTACGTTTGGTTTCTTGATAGTTACTAATCATCGCTGCTAAATTGTCTGTGCTAAGATCACTATCATATTCATCAATAATTACATCCGGTAACACGACCGCAAATGGCTCATCGCCAACTAAAGGGTAAGCGCATAATACTGCATGACCAAGCCCTTTAGCTAAGCCTTGACGAACACTGGTTATCGTCACATTTTTTGGCAAAATACCTTGCACTTCTTGGAGTAATTGACGTTTAACTCGGGCTTCTAGCATAGCTTCTAATTCAAAACTTGTATCAAAATGATTTTCGATAGAATTTTTTGATGAGTGCGTTACAAAAATAATTTCTGTGATTCCAGCGGCTATACACTCTTTAACGACATATTGAATAAGCGGTCTATCCACAACAGGCAGCATTTCTTTAGGGATGGCTTTAGTCGCAGGCAACATGCGAGTACCCAGCCCTGCAACAGGGATAACGGCTTTTTTTACTTTTCCATTTACTGATGGTTCAAAATTTAGTGTCATTTTATTTCCTTAAAAACAAATTAACTGACAACGCTGTTATAGCTGTAATTACTATAACGTCCATTAACAAAGGTATTTTTGATTGGTATAAACTTTAGCATACAAGTAATCAAAATACTCTAATAAATTATTGCTACAAAATTCGGTATTAGATAAGCCAATTTGGTTTTAGATTGTAATACAAAATCAGCCAGAACGGTATTAGATATCAATAAAACATCTTAGATTAATCTAAAAATATTAAACAAAATTAGCAATAGGTTATTTCAGCTTAACAAGCAATAAACAACACTATCGTATATCTTAAATAAGAATAAATCGCCATTAGATGCTAGCGAAAAAATCCAACCACAACCAATAAGGGAATTAGATGACCAATATAAAGCAAAAGTGCGACTGAATTTCACAAAAATTATCCAAATACAATAGTATAAGATCAACCAAGCAAAACCTATTACCAGGCGATTAACGAATATCGCAATGAATTTTGTTCTCTCATATAATGCCTATTTATTTATCGATATCTCATTAGACTCAATTAATAAAGGGTTATCTTTATCTTTGGCTAAAGAATCAATAGCAATATAAACAATTTGGCAATTTTGTAAAACTGCTTGTCTAACAACAAATTTTGCTTTGCGATCGCGTTCTTGTTTTTGTGCAGGGCTAATATAAAGATCATCGTAACCGTCATCATACAAGGTAGCCCTATCTAATAAACTTTGTGTTCGCCAAAAAGTTTCCTTAGGATAATCACGTGTAAAAATCTGATCGGTTAGCTTGCCTTTTATACCTGCATAACTTGAAGATAAATGCTTACTAGCACGACTTTGAGCGATATAAATTGATTGGTAACTTTTTTTATTGGAAGGAAGTAAATTTAACGAAAACTCAACGCCTGCGCGAGTTGAGTATTGGCAATTATGCATAACTGAGGGTGCAGTTCGAAAATTTAATGAACCACACCCAACAAGTAAAAAAAACACGACGAAAATAATAAGACGCTTCATTTTTACTTAAGTATATTCACAAAATAACCGTTTTCACATTTACCTTGCAAATAGACTACTTTGTCTTATTTACATTTTATCGCTAACTTTTTCAGCAGTATTTGAAATAGCTTTACCGCCAGATTGCACATCTTTACCTACACCATTTACTGTATTACATCCAGTAACTAATGTTGTCATTACAAGACCGAACACAATAATTAACATTTTTTGCAACATTTGATACTCCTTTCATTATTTACATTGTTATTTTAGTGTAGCAAATGCTTCTGCCACACGATGAATGTTATGGTGATTTAACCCAGCCACACACATTCTTCCGCTGCCCACCAAATAAACAGCAAAGTTATCTTTTAATTGTGTAACTTGATTTTGGGTAAATCCAGTGTAACTAAACATACCACGTTGTTTAACTAAATAATCAAAATTACGGTCTAACGATTTGTTTTTTAATAATTCAACTAAGGTTGATCGCATTGTCACAATACGATTACGCATTGATGCCACTTCTTTGAACCATAACGCTTTAAGATCATTATTATTTAAAACATAAGACACAAGATGTGCGCCATAAGCTGCTGGACTTGAATAATTACGACGAACGGTCGCTTGAAGTTGCCCAAGCACATGACTTGCGACTTGGCTATTATCACATAAAACCGACAAACCACCAACTCGCTCACCATAAAGGGAAAATGTTTTAGAAAAAGAGTTACTGATAAGTCCACACAATCCTACTTCTGCGGCCTTTCGAAGCGCATATGCATCATCGTCAATATTTTCACCAAAGCCTTGATAAGCAATATCCATAAAAGGGATTAAATCTCGATTTTTTAAAACTGCTATGACTTTATCCCATTGATCGTGCGTTAAATCAGCACCTGTTGGGTTATGGCAGCAAGGATGCAGTAAAACAATGCTTTTAGCCGGTAATTGGTCTAAAGATTGAAGCATAGCATCAAATTTTACGCCACAGGTTTTATCATCGAAATAAGGGTATTGATTGACCTTAAAACCTGCCCCACTAAAAATGGCAATATGATTTTCCCAAGTAGGATCACTTACCCAAACCTGAGAATCTGGAAAATAGCGATATAAGAAATCGGCACCAATTTTTAATGCACCCGATCCACCTAGTGTTTGAATAGTTGCAATTCGCTTATCTTTATAAGCGCTGTGATTTTCACCAAAAAGCAAAACTTGAATAGCTTGACAATAAGCAGGCAATCCACTCATCGGTAAATAAAGTTGCGCACCTTGATTATGCTGATAGATATAATCGCGAGCAGCTTTAATACATGATAATTGTGGGACGACACTGTTTTCATCATAATAGTAGCCAATACTTAAATTGGTCTTGTTTTCTCTATTATCATTATTAAATTCTGCGACCAAAGATAAAATTGGATCGCCCGCATACGAATCGATTTTTTCAAACATATTGACTACCTACTAACACAATCAACACTGACTAATAGTTGTAGATTATTACATCAACTTAATTGTCAATCAATCACTAAATAAAAGTTTAACAACAAATAATTAGAGTGATATTTACTGAGTAAATAAAGGCAAAATATATTATTTTTAAACTATAAAAATAGACCAATCTATACGCAATTAGCTCAATCTATTAGTTATAGTTTATTTATCGTAAGCATTAGCACTTTATGGTGCTAACAGAATATGTCACGCCTATTTAACAGCAATCACTTCAATTTCTACTTTTGCATCTTTAGGTATTTTAGCTACTTGTACACAAGAGCGTGCCGGAAATGCCGCATTGTTCTCAGTAAAAAATGACTCATAAATAGCATTCACTGCGGCAAAATCATTCATATCTGCTAAAAATATAGTTGTCTTGACAATATTATTGATCTGATAACCCGCAACTGTCACAATTGCTTTAACATTAGCTAAACTTTGTTTGGTTTGTTCCTCAATAGACGTTGCCATTTGACCAGTAACAGGATCGAGTGGAATTTGCCCAGATGCAAATAACATATTACCTAAATCAACCCCTTGAACATATGGACCAATTGCAGCAGGCGCTTTATCGGTACTAATCACTTTTTTTACCATGTTTGATTTCCTCCTTTTTCATCTTGTCTGGTTAATCATTCATCTCAATACATTCATTTATATTGTCTATTGCCATTTCAACAGTAACCTAATTTACTGTCAAGTTTGTACTTGATTATGATCGTGGGACTTCTGACAAATTTCTGCTATGATAAACATAATTTTTTTATTTATTGAGAGTTAACATGTTTGAGAATTTAACCGACCGTTTATCACAGACATTTCGCAATATCAGTGGGCGTGGGCGTCTGTCTGAAGATAATATTAAAGAAGCACTACGTGATGTGCGCATGGCATTACTTGAGGCCGATGTTGCTTTGCCTGTTGTTCGTGAGTTTATAAATCAAGTTAAACAAAAAGCTGTCGGCTTAGATGTTAGTAAAAGTCTAACACCAGGCCAAGAGTTTATCAAAATAGTCCAAGATGAACTCACTAGTGCCATGGGTGAAGTCAATAGCTCACTGAATTTGGCAACCCAACCCCCAGCTGTGATTTTAATGGCGGGTTTACAAGGTGCAGGTAAAACGACCAGCGTCGCGAAATTAGCGAAGTTTTTAAAAGAAAAACAGAAAAAGAAAGTACTCGTCGTTTCTGCCGATGTCTATCGTCCTGCTGCGATTAAACAATTAGAAACCTTAGCTAAAGCGATTGATGTTGAATTTTTTCCTTCCGATATTAACGAAAAACCAGTCAATATTGTTAATAAAGCAATTAACCATGCTAAATTACAATTCTTTGATGTGCTGATTGTCGATACCGCAGGCCGTTTACATGTCGATAATGACATGATGGACGAAATCAAAGCACTACATCAAGCAATTAATCCAATTGAAACCCTATTTGTGGTTGATGCGATGACGGGTCAAGATGCCGCTAATACAGCTAAAGCTTTTGATGAGGCTCTGCCGTTAACCGGTGTTATTTTAACCAAAGTCGATGGTGACGCACGTGGCGGTGCTGCGTTATCAATTCGGCATATTACAGGTAAACCAATTAAATTCTTAGGCATGGGTGAAAAAACTGATGCTTTAGAACCATTTTATCCTGACCGTATTGCCTCTCGAATTTTAGGCATGGGCGATGTGATTTCTCTGATTGAAGAGTTACAAAGCAATGTCGATCGAGAAAAAGCAGAAAAAATTGCTAAAAAACTCAAAAAGGGGGACAAATTCGATTTTAACGACTTCCAAGATCAACTCAAGCAGATGCGTAATATGGGTGGAATGGGCGCCATGTTGGCTAAACTACCGGGTGTTGGTCAATTACCAGACCATATCAAAGCTCAAATGGATGACAAAATTACAATTAAAATGGAAGCCATTATTGGATCGATGACACTAAAAGAACGCGCCAATCCTGAAATTATTAAAGGATCGCGTAAACGTCGTATTGCTAATGGTTCGGGTACGCAAGTGCAAGATGTTAACAAACTATTAAAACAGTTTGAAGATATGCAAAAAATGATGAAGAAGATGAAAGGCGGCGGCATGATGAAAATGATGCGCCAAATGAAAGGACTTATGGGCGGGGGAATGGGCTTACCAAGACGCTAATGCGCAATTATTGCAATATATAATTGCGTCTAACCTATTCAATTTTCTAATCTAAACAACACATCGCACCCAATATTAGTTTTGCGATGTGTTTTCTGAGTTAATGACTGGCTTGATCGATTTAATCTTAGCCGGTCGATTCATCGCCAATACGGTTCCTATTGATGAGATAATAATTAACCCAATAGCAAACCATTGATAATGAGTTAATTGCTCATGCAACACTATCAAACCTGAAAATGCTGCAAATACTGGCGATAAACTCATTAGCGTACTAAATGTTTGAGCCGGTAACCTTGGTAGTGCAACCATATCTAAGGCATAAGGTATAGCCGACGCTAATAAAGAAACGACAAAAACTAACGGTAATAAGTCTATCGAAAACATAGCACTGCCACTTTGCCACACACCAATTGGAAATAGTAAAAATGACGCAATAATAGATCCAATTGCAACACTTGATGAACCGTGAATAGCACCTGATTGACGCCCAAAGAGTATATAACATGCCCAACATGCACCGGCGGATAATGCCAACAAAATACCCATCGGATCTAAATCATTGGATGCTTGATGAATCGGTAATAACATCGCTAACCCGACAACCGCAATGGCTAACCAGACAAAATCAGTCAAACGACGGCCAGAAAACATCGCTACCATAATAGGACCGGTTAATTCAATGGCAACAGCAATACCTAACGGAATACGAGCAATAGCATTATAAAAGCTCAAATTCATACAGCCCATTGCAACACCATAGCAAAAAATATATTTGAAAGCTTGTTTGGTTATTGGTTTACGCCAAGGCTTGAAGATAATCGATAACATAACTGATGAAAAAGTCAGTCGCCAAGCGGTCATCCCTTCTGGACCAAGTACAGGGAACAAGTATTTCGCCATAGATGCACTACCTTGAACCGAAATCATCGAAATAAATATTAAAAAAACAGGCCAAGTACGGTTAAACATAAAGTATTACTCTGACAAAATTTGACAATGATTATTCAAATAGTGAATATCAAACAGTTTAAAGAAAACGATGCTGCTCAGCATCAAACACAAACATGCTCAGTCAGCTTAGTTTTCTCTTTTAACAGATAGCAAAGCAAGATCTTGCAGCGCTTTTTTGTAAGGTGAATCAGGTAAAATTGCAATAACATCAAAGGCTTTTTGGGCCTCCTGCTGTGCAGTTTGTAACGTAAATTCGAGAGATCCACAGTCTTGCATAATCTGTAAAATACGATCTAACAAATGTCGCCCATTACCTTGTAAAATAGCTTGACGAATTAATTCAGCATCATCACTGTTGCCAGCATTATGCATAGCATGTAACAACGGTAATGTTGGTTTACCTTCATTAAGATCATCACCTAAATTTTTACCCAATTTTTGATTACTATCAGCACTATAGTCCAATAGGTCATCAATAATTTGAAATGCGGTACCTAAAAATTTACCATACTCTTGCAAGGCTAATTCTTGCTGCTCATTAGCGCCAGCTAATACCGCAGCAGAATGGGAGGTGGCTTCAAATAAACGCGCGGTTTTGCGATAAATAACTTCCAAATATTGCTCTTTAGTAATGTTTGGATCATTACAATTAATTAACTGTTGCACTTCACCTTCAGCAATAACATTTGTTGCCGCTGACATGATAGTCAACACTTTAAACGATTCGGTGCGTACCATCATTTGAAATGATCGCGTATAGATATAATCGCCAACTAATACGCTAGCGGCATTACCAAAAAGTGCATTAGCGGTTGATTTTCCACGTCGTAAATCAGATTCATCAACCACATCGTCATGTAGCAATGTCGCTGTATGAATGAATTCAATAAAAGCAGCAGCAATAATGTGTTTATCGCCCTGATAATTAAGCGCCTTAGCAATTAATAATGCGATAACAGGGCGAATACGTTTGCCGCCGCTGCTAATAATATAATTACCTAATTGATTAATTAAAGCGACATCAGAGCTAAGCTCTGCCTGTATTGCTGCGTTAACTTTTACTAAGTCATCTTTTATAAGATCGAGAATTTGATTCATTGATGGATTATTCATCAGCCTAACCGCTAAAAACAATAGAAATTTATTGACTATTATCTGATAAATCTTTTTGTGCAACAAGTTATTGATATATCATCTTTAAAAAAAAACTACAAATGATAAGCATTTTCATTTAAAATGCCATCCTTAAGTAAAAAATGATAATTGTTATGAAGATTAACTTTGATATTGATATCAATACTGAAAAAGATCCGCAAATTGTTGCTCAGAAAAAGCCGAAAGGTACTTATTTATTTACCTCCCTTTCGGTCGCTTCACACTTATGCTTATTCGCCTTATTATTTAGCTCTGCACTATTTGCCAAAGATATCATTGTTGAAGAAGGAGACAACTCAATCAAAGCTGTGATGGTTGATTTATCACAATTAGCAGCGCCTGAACAATCTTTAGTTGAAGACAAACCTGAAATAAAAGGTGACAATAACAGTGATGTTATCGACAATAAACCTATTGAAGAAACACCAGTAGAACCAGTTGTTGAGCCAGAAGTTATTGAAGAAAAAAAACCAGAGCCAGAACCCGTTAAAATACCGGATAAACCAGTTATCACACCTGAAAAAGAGGTGGTAAAGCCACAACCCAAACCAAAGAAAAAACCACAACCGACACAAAAATCATCACAACAACAAGTTAGACAAGAAGTTGCAAGTGAAAATATGGCTAGCACTTCGGTCGCACCTAAAATATCGGATAATCGCCAATATTCGGCAAGCGCTTCTCCAATTAGTCGAAATCAACCAGAATACCCTAGACGAGCACTCGATATGCGTTTAGAAGGATATGTCATTGCTATGTTTGATGTTAATAGCGAAGGGCGTGTTGAAAATATCAGAATTATTGAAGCGCAACCCAATAATATTTTTAACCGATCGGTAATTAATGCCATGAAGACATGGAAATACAAACCTATTGCTGCACAAAATTTAAAAATCAAAATTGTATTTAATCGGGATAAATCAATTAATTTAGACTAATAATCAAACGCTAGACTATATACAATTCATTAACAATAATTAAACTAAAAGCCATAATCTTTTTAAACAATGATTATGGCACTTTTTATCACTCAATAACCGATGCTTTATTGGCCATCAGCTTTTCAATTTCACTAGGCTCTTTAGGTACAGCAGAAGTGAGCACTTCGTTACCCGATGAAGTAATTAAAATATTATCTTCAATACGAATCCCAATCCCTTTATATTGATCAGGTACATCGGTATTTTGGTTAATATATAATCCTGGTTCAACAGTCAACACCATACCTGGTTTTAAAAGATAAAGGCGATCACTTCCTACATCGTGAACATCAATGCCTAACCAATGCCCTAAACCATGCATATAAAATTCAGTATACGCCTTATCAGCGATCAATTTATCCACATCGCCTTGCATAATACCTAATTTTACCAATCCCTCGACCATAATTTTAATCACGGTCTGATTAACTTGGTTAATTGAGTTTCCGGGTTTTAAGAGCTTAATTGCGGCATATTGTGATGCCAGAACAATATCATAAATTTCACGTTGAGCCTGACTAAATTTACCGTTTATAGGGAATGTTCGCGTAATATCACCCGCATAATGCTGATACTCACATCCCGCATCAATGAGTACCAAATCACCCTCTTTCAATGGTGCACTATTATTTTCATAGTGTAAGATACAGCCATTATTACCGCTTCCAACAATAGTATTATAAGCAGGATATCGGGCACCATGACACGCGAATTCATATAAAATTTCTGCCTCTAAGTGATACTCATACAAGTTTGGCTTACATTTTTGCATAGCCCTTCGGTGAGCTTGAGCACTGATATCACAAGCCTGCCGTAAAATATTTATCTCAAAATCTGATTTAAACATTCGCATTTTATGCACAACAGGCCGCCAATCACTGATTGAAATTGGTTTTAAACCAGTGGATTTACCTTCTTTGATTAAAGCTCGTAATGCTTTTTTAATAATCTTATCCGCGTATTGATACTGCTCATCGGCATAATAAACGATATCTTTTCCCTTCAAGATTTTTGGTAAATTAGCATTAATGCTGTCAAAACAATAAGCCTCATCCACCCAAACTGTGTCTAAAGCAAGCGCTTGCCCTAAACGATAACCGGTCCATGTTTCAGCTAAAGGATCTTTTTTTCGATTAAATAAGACATAACGTGCCTGATTATCATGTTGTTTAATTACTACAAAAACCGCTTCTGGCTCATTAAAACAAGTAAAATACAAAAAATCACTATTTTGCCGATAAGGGTAATGCGTATCGTTACTTCGAACAACTTCTGGCGCTGCAAAGAAAAGTGCCACACTATTGGTTGCCATTTTAGCAAGTAATGTTTCACGACGATTACACAGTTCAGTTTTAATATCTGTATCTATCATTTTAATGATCCTAAAAAGAAATGATTATTCCAATTAATGAATAGTCGGTACAATATCTGATTCATTAAATTCATCGTAGCACAACATTGAGGTGATACGGACATACTCTTTAATTTCTTCAAAAGCAAAACCAAGTTCTTGCTGATCCTCATTTTCATCATAACCAAGCTTGACTATTTGACGTAAATCATAAATCGCTTCGCCAACATCACCTTTTAATCGGTTAATCGTTGGTTGAACTAAACCTATTCCCAGTAAAAAATGATTAACCCAACCAACTAATTCATCGATCTGCGAAAACAGATCATGCTCACTAAGTAATAACTCAAACTCAAAATTTTCATTAGAAAATTGCTGTTTGGTTAAATCATAAAGCTTTTTAATTTGTTGCTCTAATGGTTCTGCAATCGCCTCTCCATTATTTAACATATCCTTGACTAATGGACGCCAACTTTCATCATGATTACCACCCGCTAAAATCCCGGATATAAAACCATGTAATTCAGCAGCATTAATCCCAATGTTACATTCGATTAATTGACGATTTAATTCGTCATAGTTAATAGTATCAGTCATTACCCCACCCTGATCTTGTCACGTCAATAAAATGCACCCTGCACTTTCACTAATAATTAGTATATAATTCATACCTAGTTATAAATAATAAACAGGTTACCAAGCTTTATAAAGGAATTATTTTGAACATTGCAAGTTTATTCATCAAATTTCCCCTGCTATTTATCACGTTTGCTTTAACATTAACAGCCTGTAGTTCATGGTCATCAAACAAAGGTGTTATTATTCTCGATCTACGCGATAAAACCCATACCTATGTAAAAAGCCAAGATTTACCAAACCATTATAAATTAGGAACGAGTGAACAAGAACTGCAACGATTTGAAACATTCTGTGAGCAAGAAATTAAAATTTCAAAGCATGATGGTAGCGAAGAGGCCGTTTTTGAAAACATTAAACATGGTGTTCATGGGCAAGTTGAATTCAAAAAGTGTAGTGATAAGATCACTCGAATTTACCAATATTGATAAAATATGACTAATCTTGAGGTATTACTAAAAATAATATTAACTGTTTCAAAGTTATATTAAATCTTACTGGCGTTTCTGGCAGTTTTTATTTATATTGTTCGCGTAAATGATAATATTTTTGGGAGTAAAAATAACTATGTACAAGCAAGATGTCACAATTACTGCATCGAATGGTCTTCATACCCGTCCTGCTGCACAATTTGTCAAAGAAGCAAAAAACTTTAACTCTGAAATTACAGTTACATCCAATGGTAAGAGCGCAAGTGCTAAAAGTTTATTTAAATTACAAACTTTAGGATTAACACAAGGAACAACAATTACAATTTCTGCTGAAGGCGAAGATGAAAAAGAAGCAGTACATCATCTAGTAAAATTAATTCCAGAATTAGAATAATAACTCCCAATTAGCTATGAACAGTTTTAAAATTGAATAAGGATTAAATGTTATGGTATCAGGTATACTTGTTTCTCCCGGTATCGCTTTTGCAAAAGCGTTATTATTAAAAGAAGAGCCTATTGTTATTAATAATAAACAAATTCTTGATAACAAAATCGATGCAGAAATTGAACGTTTTAAAGAAGCTCGTCAAAAGTCTAGCGAGCAACTTAACGCTATCATGGAACGAGCTAAATCAACATTAGGTGAAGATAAAGCGGCTATCTTTGAAGGTCATATTATGCTTCTTGAAGATGAAGATCTTGAACAAGAAGTTATTTCACGAATCGAAAGTAAACACTCAAGCGCCGATGCGGCAGTACAATCTGTATTTGAAGCACAAGCAAAAGAGCTTGAAAATTTAGACGATGAATATCTAAAAGAACGTGCAGCAGACATTCGTGATATTGGTAAACGATTACTAAAAAATATTTTAGGCATCGAAATTGTCGATTTAAGTGCAATAAGCCAACCTTGTATTTTAGTAGCAACGGATCTTACACCCTCTGAAACCGCTCAATTAAATTTAGAAATGGTGTTAGGCTTCATCACTGATGCAGGTGGACGCACTTCACACACATCAATCATGGCTCGTTCATTAGAAATTCCAGCAATCGTGGGGACATCTAATGCAACACAAGAAATCAAACAAGGTGATTTTGTAATTTTAGATGCCATCAACAATGCAATTTACATCAATCCGGATCATTCAACTCAAGAAAAGCTAAAACAAGTTCAAGCAAAATATCTTGCCGACAAAGAAGAACTCGCTAAATTGAAAGATTTACCAGCTGTTACCCTTGATGGGCATCAAGTGGAAATTTGTGGCAATATTGGTACCGTACGCGATATCGCTGGTGCAGAACGTAATGGTTATGAAGGTGTTGGTCTTTATCGTACTGAATTTTTATTCATGGATCGTGAAAGTTATCCTGATGAAGAAGAACAATTTAAAGCGTATAAAGAAGTAGCACAAGCCACTAATGGTTTATCTGTCATCGTCCGTACTATGGATATTGGTGGTGATAAAGATGTTCCTTATATGCATCTTCCAAAAGAAGAGAATCCATTCCTAGGCTGGCGAGCGATTCGTATTTGCTTAGATAGAAAAGAAATACTTCATGCTCAGTTGCGCGCTATTTTACGTGCATCAGCATTTGGTAAACTTCGCATTATGTTCCCAATGATTATTTCTGTTGAAGAAATTCGTCTATTAAAATCAGAAATCAATATTCTAAAAGAACAATTAAATGCAGAAGGTAAAGCATTCGATAAAAATATCGAAATTGGTGTCATGATTGAAACGCCAGCTGCTGCGGTAATTGCACATCATTTAGCGAAAGAAGTTGATTTCTTTAGTATTGGTACTAATGATCTAACACAATATACATTAGCCGTTGATCGTGGTAATGAGCTTATTTCACACCTTTATAATCCACTTTCACCATCGGTATTAACTTTAATTAAGAAAGTTATCGATGCGTCTCATCAAGAAGGTAAATGGACAGGAATGTGTGGTGAGCTTGCTGGTGATGAAAGAGCCACTATCTTATTACTTGGTATGGGGCTTGATGAATTCAGTATGAGTGCGGTATCTATTCCGAAAATTAAAAAATTAATTCGTAATACTAATTACCAAGAAGCGAAAAAATTTGCAGATACAGCATTAGAAAAAGCAACAGCTAAAGAAATTCTTGATTTAATACAAACTTATACCGCTGAAAAGCAAATTTGTTAGGAGACAACGATGGGACTGTTCGATAAAATAAAGCAATTTGTGTCCGATGATAGTAAAAATAGCATCGAAATTATTGCGCCACTAAGTGGTGAAATTGTCAAAATCGAAGATGTACCTGATGTGGTTTTTGCTGAAAAAATTGTCGGTGATGGTGTTGCAATCAAACCTTCTGGGAATAAAATTGTTGCGCCATTAAGTGGTAAAATTGGCAAAATCTTCGAGACCAATCATGCTTTCGCCATCGAATCAGACGAAGGTATTGAGCTTTTTGTGCATTTTGGTATTGATACAGTAGAACTAAAAGGTGAAGGTTTTACACGTATAGCCGAAGAAGGTCAGCAAGTTAAAGTAGGTGATACAATTATAGAGATTGATTTACCATTACTGGAAAGTAAAGCAAAATCAGTCTTAACACCGGTTGTCATTTCCAACATGGAAACCATTGCCGAACTAACTAAATTATCGGGCACTGTCGAAGCAGGAAAAACACCAATAATGCGAGTTAAGAAGTAATTACTGATCTTGTTAGCTATAAAAAAAACCTTCAGTCCAAAAACTGAAGGTTTTTTATTGATTCAACTATATTGAATCAATAAAATCAGATTAACGCCACTTTTTATACTGATTAATTAAGTTATTGGTTGATTGATCGTGAGAACTTACCGGCTTATCATCAGCCAATTCAGGTAAAATTCGACCCGCTAACTGCTTGCCAAGTTCAACGCCCCATTGATCAAAACTAAATATATTAAGGATAACACCTTGTGTGAAGATTTTATGTTCATACATCGCAACTAATGCACCGAGAGTATAAGGCGTAATTTTTTTCACTAAAATTGAATTAGTCGGTTTGTTACCTTCAAATACTTTAAATGGCACAACGGATTTAACTTCATCTAAACGTTTACCTGCTGCAATAAACTCTTGTTCAACTTGCTGCGCTGTTTTACCAAAAGCCAATGCTTCTGTTTGAGCAAAAAAGTTAGATAACAATTTTGGATGATGGTCCCCAACCGGATTATGGCTGATAGCTGGTGCGATAAAATCACAAGGGATGAGCTTAGTACCTTGATGAATGAGTTGATAAAACGCATGTTGCCCATTGGTTCCTGGTTCACCCCAAATGATTGGACCAGTCGTATACGTTGTTTTATTACCATTACGATCAACACTTTTACCATTTGACTCCATATTTCCTTGTTGAAAATAAGCAGCAAAGCGATGCATATATTGATCATAAGGTAAAATAGCTTCGGTTTCAGCACCACAAAAATTATTGTACCAAAGCCCTATTAACGCGAGTAATGCAGGAATATTTTTATCAATTGGCGCACTTTGGAAATGTTTATCCATAGCATGACCGCCAGCTAAAAATTGTTTGAAATTATCAAATCCAATGGATAAAACAATCGATAACCCGATTGCTGACCACGATGAGTATCGCCCACCGACCCAGTCCCAAAATTCAAACATATTTGCCGTATCAATGCCGAATTTTTCAACTTCTTTGGCGTTAGTTGATAACGCGACAAAATGTAATGCAACCGCTTTATCATCTTTTGCAGCATCAAGTAACCATTTACGTGCAGTTTGCGCGTTGGTCATGGTCTCTTGGGTAGTAAACGTTTTAGATGCAACTAAAAATAAGGTTGTTTCAGGATTTAATCCTTTGAGCGCTTCAACAATATGCGTACCGTCAACATTCGATACAAAATGCATGGTTAAATGATTTTTATAAGGGCGTAAAGCTTCTGTAATCATATGTGGACCAAGATCCGAACCACCAATACCAATATTGACAACATCGGTAATTGCTTTACCGGTATAACCTTTCCACTCACCGCTAATCACTTTTTTACTGAATGACGCCATTTTTGCCAGTACGGCATTAACGTCATCCATGACATTTTTTCCATCGACATAGATCGGGTTATTTTCTACATTACGCAATGCTACATGTAAAACAGCACGGTTTTCAGTACGGTTAATTTTTTCACCACTATACATCGCTTTAATTGCGCTATTTAAATCACATTCTTGCGCCAATTTGTAGAGAATGTCCAATGTCTCTTGTGTCACACGATTTTTTGATAAATCGACCAAAAATTCATCTTCAAATGGAATACTGAGTTTTTCAACACGATTAGGTTCATCTTTTAAGATCTGTGCAATAGTTTTATTATGGTGTTTTTGGTAGCTTGTTTGCAGTGACTTCCAAGCGGAAGTAGTAGTTGGATCAATTGACTTTAACATAATAAATTCCTTAAATAATATAGCATTACTAACCATAATATAACTATGACTAACATGATGCAAGATAAGGATCTTTTATCTTTTATTTTTAAATTAATCACGCTAAAAATTTATCAAAAGCGCTATGTAATGGTCCTTTCAAACAATTTTTTTAATCTTCCTTCTGCAACATTGTCATCTGACTTGGCTTACCAAATATTCAGTTTTTGGGTTGCGAAGTTCGGGAAGTTCTTGTACTGAGTTTGACAGCGTTCTTAATGGGGATCAAATACCACAAAATCGGTGACACCACCGGCTACCTATCATCCCTTTGCCCCATGCGCCGACTTTTTGCAGTATTTTAATAAACTTACTTGCCTTCACTATAGGTATATACAAGATAACAAATTGACTCACGCCCATTAGTCAACGCGCCGGCGATGAAACCTGAGTGAGGTGTATGGAAATTTAGCGTTTTACCAATCGATTTATCATGGATAATTTCTGCATAGACCCGAGGTAAAAAAACGGAAATACCCAATTAATTAGGGTGCTATCCCATAAAAATCAAAGTTGTTTTCTACCCATCTCGTATCCCACCCAATGACAGAAAAATTCAATTTATAAAATAGACATCAAACGACATTACATAGATAGTGAATGATTAACACCAAACCAGTTAATTTATTACTATTTCTTTAAATGAAGACATGATTTATTTTCACTTAATCATCAATAGTTAAATTACGTGTGGTTAAATCATATGGTGTTAATTGATAAACGTAATAGTTCAGCCAATTACTAAATAATAAATAAGCATGGCTACGCCATGTCGCTTTAGGAGCTAACTCAGGATTATTGTCAGGAAAATAGTTATAAGGTATTTGTGGATTAATACCGGCTTTTAAATCACGAAAATATTCATTAGCTAACGTGAAAGAATCATATTCCGGATGGCCAGTCACAAACGCCATACGTTTATCGGCTGTTGCCATTAAATATGGTCCGGTTATCTCAGATTCTGCCAAAATGGTTAAATCAGTGTAATGTTTAATTTTATCAACAGGAAAATCAGCATAACGCGAATGAGGGGCTAAGAAAGTATCGTCAAAACCGCGTGTTAAAATGGCATTAGGCTGAGCGATTTGGTGCTGATAAACCCCAGATAGTTTTTGCGTGCGTGTAAATTTTGGCAAATCATATAAAACATTTAACGCTGCTTGTACCGCCCAACAAACAAATAAGGTGGAAGTCACATGATCTTTCGCCCATTTGATAATTTCAGTCAATTTAGGCCAATAAACAACATCTGAAAATGCAACTTTGCCTAATGGCGCACCGGTAATAATAAGCCCATCAAAATTCTGATCTTTTATATTATCAAAATCACAATAAAAACTATTTAAATGCTCAGCCGGTGTATTTTTTGATTCGCGTTGATCAATACGTAATAGCTGGATATTAACTTGTAAAGATGAGTTGGAAAGTAAGCGTAAAAATTGATTTTCAGTCTCGATTTTTTTAGGCATTAAATTAAGAAAAAGAAGCTTGAGTGGACGAATTTCTTGAGTATTGGCCCGAGATGAAGTCATAACAAATACATTTTCATTACGTAATACATCAACCGCAGGTAATGAGTCAGGAATACAAATTGGCATAACAAAAGCTCCTAAAAACAATGAGTTATTTTTAAACACCTAAAATAGACGTCTAGAAATCCATATAGCTAAATATAGAGTGTTTTATATTATTTGTCGAGATTTTTATTTAATCAATTAGCTAACATAATTCACAAAAAATCATGAGAATAGTTAACCGTTATTATAGGATAGATGAAAGCTTATCGAGCTAAAGATGATATAAGAAAAATCAATACACGTTAAAAAGCTCGGGTATCAGTTCGCCAGCTATCTGCGGTTAACGCTTCACCAAAATAACTATTAATTAATTTTTGGGTAATATCGCTTAACGGCGATGCTAACACTTCTGCTGTGTTACCATACTCAACAACATCCCCATTATGCATAACTAAAATTTCATCACTAATATGCTTCATCATACCAATATCTTGTGTGACATAAACATAAGAAATATTATGCTCGGCTTGTAGTGATAACATTAAGTTAACAATTTGAGAACGCATTGAAATATCTAACGCCGCCAAAGCTTCATCAAGAATAATGACTTTAGGTTTTAATATTAATGCCCTAGCTAATGCGACTCGCTGTTTTTGCCCCGCCGCCATAACCGAAGGATAATAAGCAGCATGCTCAGGTAATAACCCAACTTGTTTTAATACATCACTAATTAATCTTTCACGCTCATAAGCATTATATTTAGTATTATGTTTTAAAGGTATTTCTAACAATTGACCAATGCGTAATCTTGGATCAAACGAACTTTCAACATGTTGAAATATCATGCGAATAAGTTGACAGCGATAATGATAATCGCCATATTCAACCTTATTACCGTCAAGCCAAATATCGCCACTATCTGGTTTTATCATACCAACCAACATTTTAGCCAACGTCGATTTTCCCGATCCATTTTGCCCAATAATGGCTAACGTTTTTCCTTCATTTAACGAAAAAGATACCGGATTAACAGCATTAATTAGCAGCGTACCCAACAAGCCTTTAGGTATTTTAAAACGCTTCGATAAATTACGCACTTTCAGTATTGGATTCATGATCTGTTCCTATTTTATATAACTACTCATCCATATTTAACGGAAAATGACAAGCAACAGAATGATCTTTTATCGAGATAAGGTCAGGTGCTTGAATACATTTTTTTTGAGCATAAGGACATCGTGGACCTAAACGACAACCGATAGGTAAGTGTTCGAGTGATGGAATTACACCCGGAAGTGTATTTAATGGGCTTTTGTGTGGCATAGCTTTACCAAAATCAGGAATAGCATAAATTAAAGCTTGAGTATAAGGATGATAAGGCGATTTAATTAAATCTTCGCTGTCAGCAATTTCAACCGTTTGCCCACAATAAAGGACATTGATCCGGTCGGTCCATCTGGTGACCATCTGTAAATCATGACTAATAAGTAAAATCGTCGTACCAATATTTTGATTCATACTGGCAAGTAATCTAAATATCTGCGCTTCTGTGGTTGCTTCCATAGCATTAGTTGGTTCATCCGCAATTAATAGTTTAGGTTGATTGGCTAACGCAATAGCAATCATGACTTTTTGACACTCACCTTCTGTTAATTCAAACGGGTAAGATTTTAATATCTCTTTATGGTGTTTAATCCCTACTCGGTGCAGTAATTCAACTGCACGATTTTTGCGCCAAAATAGCCGCTGCCACCAATGTCCTTTAAACGTTCGCCTTGGAATTGCATCAACTAATTGCTGGCCAATTTTCATAGACGGATCTAAACAAGATTGTGGTTCTTGAAATATCATCGAAATATGTGCGCTAATGACCTTGCGACGTTGCTTTGTCGTTAGTTTAAGTAAATCAATATCATTAAAATAAAAACGATCGGCTGAAATCTTCCAATTATGATTCGTCACACCCAAAATAGCTTTAGCAATCAGACTTTTACCTGAACCCGATTCACCCACTAATCCACGAATTTCACCTTCTGATAATTTCAAATTAACACGATCTATCGCGCGTAATAGTCCATCTGGGGTGATAAATTCAATGGTTAAATTACGAATATCTAACAAAGCCATAATTAATGTCCTGCTCGACGGCCATATAAACCAAAATTGAATAGATAAACAAACGTAATTGTCGCAGACACCGCTAAACCTGGAGCTAGAAATGCTAAATAATTACTATCAATAATATCTTTCATTTTAAACATCATCATACCTAAATCTGGGCGTGAAAGATCGTTGGCAAAGCCTAAAAAAGTGATAGTCGTTATGGCTAAAATAATTGAACCAAATAGCGAGACAATCTCAGTCAAATATACAGGTAAAATATTAGGTAAAATATAATGATTTAAAATTGAAAATGGCGATAAGCCATCAAGACGATATGCCGTGATATAAGTTTTATTCCATTCATTAATCGCCCGTTGATGAATATTATAAATAAAACGTGGCGTATAGGATAAGCCAACGACAAATAACATATTGGTGATATCATCTTCCCATAATAAGCTAATGACAATCACACCTAATAGTGGTGGAACTACCATACAAAATCGAAAAATAAATATGACAAATGGGCGTATAAACGAAACAAAAAACATAAGGTAATTAATTAAACCACCAATTACTACCACATAAAATACCGCTTTTAGTGTCATTGATATTGTGGAACGATATCCAATAAGCAGATAATCAAAAATATCTTGCCCATTAGCATTGGTACCTAAAATATGATTCAAATCCCCATTTGCCCACCAAGCTGGCGGTAATAATGTTGGATAAATAGGATTTAAATTGGCATGAAAAAACCACTTCGTTGATAACGCCACAAAAGCGATAGCTAATATGCCATAAAATCCGACAATTGAATAAAGATTACTATGCAATCGATTAAAGCATAATTTTATGTTTTTAAATAATTGTGCAACCTTAGACATAGTGTTCCTTATGGCGCAAAGGATAGATAGCAATTGCCGTAATATCGCCTAATAAGGTGAGTAGGCTTATTACAGTACCACAAGCAAGAATCGCAATAGAAATAATAAAATAATTATGGTGATGATAAGCAATCATCACCCATTGCCCTAATCCCACTCGATTGAATAGAATTTCAATCACCATCGTTGAAAATAATAGTGTTGTTGTATTGTAAGTCAATTGTGGAATTGTCGCAGGAATGGAATTAGGTAACAAATGGCGACGTAAAATTTTAAAAGGTGATCGCTCCCGAATAATCGCCATTTTAATATAATTTTGTCGTGAAGTACTTTTAACATTTTGACTGACTAACTGAATCGTCATAATGCTCGGTTGAATGGCTAAAATAATGATAGGCAATAACAAATGATGCAACTGATCAAGCAGAGCGGGTAATTTGACTTTTTTAGATGAAATTAATATATCCAACAAAGAGGTACCAGTAATAGATGGTGATACATTAAAATTCATTGATACCGACCAAGTAGGCGATAACAAGTACATAATAATGATAACCAGCATAACGATTGGGCAAGAATATAGCAATAAACTCACTAAACGAATGGCGGTATTTAACCAGTTAATATTGCTTAAACCCAGAAAGATACCTAAAGGTAATCCAACAAACAAAGCGACCAATAAAGCCAAAATACAAAGTTCAAATGTTGCCAACAGTGTATGAAAAAACGGCACAGTTTCACCTGTTATCAATTTAAACTGCCCTTGAAGCAATTGCTTAAAAAAAGCACTGTAGGCATCAACAAAACTTAGACTATTGAAATTAAACATTGAATTAGGCGCAAAATAGACTAAACAGAAGCTAATCTGAGCCAATACGCAGATAATAAATAAAAACGTCACTATTTTTTTGAAAATATAGATAATCATTGTTTATCTTTATCGCTAGTATAAATAAAACACGGTAGTAGCTATTACCGTGTTTTATTTAGTTGATTGATTAATCAGGTATAACCGGTTTACTTGCTGCGGCATAAGCATGATCTTGCGCACTTAAACCGCCAGCATTACCTTTTCCTTGATATTGATAATCCGCTTCTTGACGTGATTTTATACCCGTTTCCGATATCACATAATCAGGTGCAGGGGCTTTTGTCATCACTGACGAAGAGTAGCCGGTTGAATGCGTAATTGTATTATCCAATTTACTCTCATTGGTATTTTGTTCGATATCATTAAAATCAAACTGCAAATTACCTTCAGGTTGATTCGATACTGACACCGTATCATTAACCACTGCACCATCACTTGCTACTTGATCTTCTTTAATAATAATCGGCAATAATAATGAAGGTATCACTGCCACAGCAGTATTAGGTTCATCCTGAGTCAATTGACTATAATCAATCGATACGCGTCCTAAAGCTAATTCTAATGATGCCGCAGCAAATGGCAACGGCATTGGTGACTGCTTAAGTTCAGTATTTTTAACTCGTCGCTTATTACGTTGACCGTTCATACGTAAATGCCTTGATGTACGTCGTTGGCGTTTAGGTTGTACATCAGCAATAACATTATTATCCGTTGGTTCAGCGGCAATAACTGGCAACAATAAAGTTGGAATAATGACTCTTTCATTTGTTGTTCCGCTTTCAATTTGATGTTGAGTAATTGTCTCAACATTTTTCACGCGAACGCTTTTGGTTAATGTGCGCTGTTGTCGTCTTGGTTTAACCTCTTTTGGCTTACTTGGTGCTGTTTCGTTCGCCACTTTATCTGCTTTCGTTGCATTAACAGTAGTTGCCGAATTTGCATGACTATTTTGTTTACTTCGACGATGATTAGTTTTATTACTCACTTCTTTTACTACAGCTTCAGAAGAAGATGGCGTTGTCACTAACTCATTATTGGCGTTATTGACGGTATTATTTTGACGATTATTACGTTGACGCCTGTTATTTGAACGCTGATTATCGCGTCGTTTGGCCGGTTGAGGTTTGACTTCTGGCTGTGGTTTTTCTTTTTCACCTGCAAATAATTGGCGTATCTTACCGAATAACCCACCGAAAAAGCTTCCTGAATTTTCAGCTTTTTTAGTTTCAACCTTAACTTTTGTAATGGTACTAGCTTCGACTTTAGGACCTGATAAGACCGCTTGTTCAACAACCACTTCCGTTGCCTGATCTTCTTCCTCTTCTTCAAGTTCACGGATCAATTTAGGCAGATTATAACTTAGTACATCAGTCTCTTCGCCACTTCGTTTACGAATCACTTTATAAAGTGGCGTTTCCATCTCTTCATCACCTGCTATGACAATTTTCACATCTGGGTGCATTCTTTCAATATTAGTGATGGCGCGACGTTTTTCATTAAGTAAATAACTGGCAATAGGAACGGGAACAATTACATCAATCTGAACAGTATTATCCTTCATTGCCTCTTCTTGGATTAATCGCAAGATAGAAAGTGATAATGAATTATTATCACGAACCGTACCCGTCCCTTGACAGCGAGGACAAATATGATGCGTGGCTTCTCGTAATGAAGGACTTAAACGTTGACGTGACATTTCAAGTAAACCAAAGCGCGAAATACGAGTGGTTTGAATCCTTGCACGGTCAGTTTTCATCGCTTCTTTTAAACGATTTTCAACTTCGCGTTGGTTACGAATTGGGGTCATATCAATAAAATCGATAACAATTAACCCACCTAAATCGCGCAAACGTAACTGACGGGCGATTTCCTCTGCGGCTTCAAGGTTAGTATTAAACGCGGTTTCTTCAATATCACTACCACGGATTGATTTGGCTGAGTTAATATCTATCGCGGTTAAAGCTTCGGTTGCATCAATAACAATCGAACCTCCAGAAGGTAAGCGAACTTCTCGCTGGAATGCTGATTCAATTTGTCCTTCGATTTGGAAATGATTAAATAACGGCACATCACCATCATAAAGTTTTAATCGGCTAACATATTCTACTCGCCCTAAATCAACAAGCCGTTTTTTAGCAATTTCAAGCACTTTAGGGTTATCAATTAAGATATCGCCCACATCATCACGCAAATAATCACGAAATGCCCGAGTAATAATATCACTTTCTTTATGAATTAGGCTCGGCGCTGGATGATTTTTCGATTCGTTTTGGATCGCTGTCCAATAGTTAACTAATGCATCTAAATCTTGCTGTAACTCTTCTTGGCTTTTACCTACACCAGCAGTTCTAGCAATAACGCCCATACCTTTAGGTTTTTCAATCGCATCAATAATGCGTTTTAAATCGGCTCGCTCTTCACCCTCTATTCGTCGTGAAACCCCACCTGCACGAGGATCGTTTGGCATTAAAACTAAATAACTCCCCGCTAAACTAATGTAAGTGGTAAGCGCTGCACCTTTTTTGCCACGAATTTCTTTTTCGATTTGAATTAAAACTTCTTGGCCTTCTTGTAAATTTTTAATACTTCGACGACCAGTCACATTAGAGGGGAAATAGCTATCAGCAATCTCTTTTAGGGGTAAAAATCCATCACGTTCACCACCATAAGAAACAAAAGCCGCTTCCAAACTTGGATTAATTTTAGTAATTTTGCCTTTATAAATATTGGCCTTTTTTTGCTCATGCCCAAGACTTTCGATATCTAAATCATATAAGCGTTGGCCATCAACAAGAGCAACACGCAGCTCTTCTTGCTGGGTTGCGTTGATTAGCATTCTTTTCATTATTCTACACTCTTAATTAATCTTAATTAATTGTAGGTAGAACCTTACTATTAATAAGTGCTTATTTTCACAATGATCATTAATGGTACTTAACTAAATATTTTGATACGGTATTCATTATTTTAGTTGTGTTATTTTTGTTATTATTTTATGTGAATCCAATATCTGTTACACAATATCTATACAAAATTTTAGGCATCATTAGAATTCAAAAATCTTGCATACTTTTTGAACTATTCCTAAACATATAATTCATCGATATTATTACTTTGGTTAATTTGCAAACCGCAGTGAGGTTATCGACCTTGGCTAACAAACTAAATCTTTATGTGATTGTTTAAAATAAACATATTATTTAATTATAATGATTCTACTTACGCTATTTTATTTTTGATAAATTGTAATGTCTAACGCCATTGCTGCATTACAAGGATAAAAAATCCTGTCTTATTATTAACGTTTCAGCAAAGGATAGCAAGTAAATTAAACTTCAAATTTTATAGATAGTTAGCAAGTTATTTTAATTGCCTTATAAATACTGTTGAGTCAATAGTCAAAAACTAAGCTTATTCCCAATATACTTTATACTAAAACATCATAATAACCTGAAATATTTTTACAGTTTTTTTATTCTGTGATTGATAACACAAAATCGAGAATCAAAGCTCACTCGCTTAGTGCATATCTAAATCGATTGAGTATAATGACTGTCAAACAATGGTTAAAGAGAACACCTTACTTTATGAATAATTGTGAAAAAAATGCATTAGTCGAATTTACTTCACGTTGGATACATCAATTTGATGGCGCGCCGCACAATGACGAACTCCACGCTCTGCCCTCTCCTTGTATCATAAAAACCCAAAATTTATCGGTTTATTGGCAACCTTTTTTATTACAGCCACCGAAAAATCTAATGATTATTGAACAAGTCGTTGGTCTTAAATTACACCCAAGTGCTCATCTTCTTTATGGTAGCCAATATGCTGGCAATATGAGTGCAATCTTTGACAATATTGAATTACTCTTAATACAAGCTTGGAATGATGATGATTTTTCGAATCTGGAACAAAATTTAATTGCGCATCTAACCCAACAAAAAAAATTAAAAAGGATCCCCACTATTTTTATTGCGTCAACCAATGACAGTACCGAAATTATTGCAATAAATAATTTAACAGGGGAAGTCGTCAAAGAGGATTTGATTAGTGGAGAATTGACAACGTTAAGTCAGGATTTAACCGCTTTTTTAAATAAATTAATTGTTACTTGTTAAACAATAATTGTATACCAATAACGCATTAATTATATAGATAATAAACAAAATTAACTATTATCGAAATTGTATCTTACAAAATAATGTGTATATAATGCATTGAAAGTCATTAGATCAGATAGGTGAATTATGTTTGAAAATTTAACAGCAGCTCCCGCCGATCCCATTTTAGGATTAGCAGATCTTTATAATAAAGATGAACGCACTAACAAAATTAATCTTAGCGTTGGTGTTTACAAAGATGAAACAACTAAAACACCTATTTTAGAAAGTGTAAAAAAAGCAGAACACTTTTTATTAACTGATGAAACGACCAAAAGTTATTTACCTATTGATGGTGTCAATGCTTTTAACGTAGCAACTCAAAAACTTCTGTTTGGTCGTGAAAATGAACGTGCAAGAACCGCGCAAGCGCCGGGTGGAACGGGTGCATTACGAATTATGGCCGACTTTTTAGCACGCCGAACTAAAGTAAAACGAGTTTGGGTCAGTAATCCATCTTGGCCAAATCATCGCAGTGTATTCCAAACAGCAGGGCTTGAAGTGCGTGAATATCATTACTATGACCCACAAAACCATGAACTTAATTTTGATGCAATGATGAGTGATTTAAGTCTAGTTGCAGCTGGTGAAGCTGTGCTATTTCATGGTTGTTGCCATAATCCGACAGGCATTGATCCGACCACAGAACAATGGCAAGCCATTGCCGATTTAGCCTTAAAAAATGGTTGGTTACCGCTTTTTGATCTGGCTTATCAAGGTTTTGGTCAAGGCATTGAAGAAGATGTTTACGGATTAAAGTTGTTTGTCGAAAGTCAACCAGAACTACTGATTGCTAGTTCTTATTCAAAAAACTTTGGCCTGTATAACGAACGCGTTGGCGCATTTACCTTAATTGCTGCCGATAGTGAAATTGCCGATCGCGCTTTTAGCCAAGTTAAAACCATTATTCGAGCAAATTACTCAAATCCACCTGCGCATGGTGCAAAAATCGTTTCTTATATTTTAAACAATGATGAATTAAAAGAAGAATGGATAGATGAATTAACCAATATGCGACAACGTATTCACCGTATGCGTCAATTATTTGTCAAAACCTTACAAGAAAAAGGCGCTAACCAAGATTTTAGTTTCATCGCTAAACAAAATGGTATGTTCTCATTTAGCGGTTTAAGTGAAGAACAAGTACTAAAATTGCGTAACGATTATGGCATTTATATTGTCAATTCAGGACGAATTAACGTTGCAGGCATGACGTTAGATAACATGTCAAGACTGTGTGAATCAATTGTAGAGGTTTTATAAAATCTATTTTGATATAAAATTGGGGTGAATTAATTCAATCTTTCATAAGATAAAATTAGTATCACCTACCGATTTTTTAGCAACTGCACCATATTACTGAAAATATAGCGGCTTGATAGCACTATTTTCTGACCTTTTAAGGCATTGTATAACATCCATCCATAATTATCGTGCCATTATTCACAATATTGCTTCTTAAAATATCTTCTCCACTACAACACATAACACGATATTCCTTTTAGTTATAACAATAGACAAACTGATTATTAGACGATGATCGAATTATTATGAATAATTATTAAACAGAGTAGAGAATAATTATTGAGGGTGATTTAGTGGCATCACACGTTATAGATTTTTTGATTTTAGGTAATAATTTTGGCACGAGTGAAATGCGCGCCATTTGGTCAGAACAACATCGTTTAGAAAAACAAGTACAAGTTGAAGTCGCCCTGGCGCAAGCACAAGGTGAACTGGGTGTGATACCTCGCGAGGTTGCTGATGCAATTATTGAAAAAGCCGATGCTTCTCAACTATCTATTGAACAAATAGCCGATGAAGCCGCTAAAGCCAAACACTCCTTAATGTCAACTATCAATGCACTGCAAAAACAAGTCGGCGAAGCAGGTCAATTTATTCATTATGGCGCAACGACCCAAGATATTGTTGATACGGCGACAGTTTTACAACTAAAACAATCATTTGCAATAATTGAGCGTGATACCAAACTGATCGCGAATGAACTCAAACGGTTAGCCAAACAATATCAATATTTACCGATGGTTGGGCGTACTCATGGTATGCAAGCACTTCCAACAACGTTTGGCTTTAAGCTTGCAGTTTGGTTAGATGAGTTTGTTCGCCACTTACAACGGTTAAATGAAATTAAACAACGAGTACTGGTCGGTAATATCAGTGGCGCAATTTGTACCTATGCATCAATGGGTGAGCTAGGGCCGAAAATTGAACAGCAGGCATTAACCTTACTCGGTCTTAATACTCCGAATATTGGCTGGCAAGCCGCGCGTGATCGGTTTTCAGAATACGCATCAGTCATCGCCTTAATCAGCGGCACACTCGGTAAAATTGGTAATGAATTTTATAATTTAATGCGTACTGAAATTAATGAGGTAGAAGAGCCTTTTTCAGACGGAAAAATTGGCTCAACGACCATGCCACATAAACGCAATCCAGCAGCACTAGAAGGTCTTGCCAGCTTAACGGCGCCATTATTAAAAAGTGTGGCGCTAATTCATGAATCGATGAAAGTTGAACATGAACGTGACGCCATGAGCTGGCGAGCTGAGTGGATCGCCATGCCTGAAATTAACCTTTATATTTCTGCACAATTACAAACAGCATTAGCTGTTTTGAAAGGTTTAAAAGTCAATGCCGAACAAATGCTCACCAATTTGTCATTACAAAATGGCTTATTACTGTCAGAGAAGGTCATGTTTGAAATCGGTAAACGGTTAGGTAAACAGACAGCACATCATTTAGTTTATCAAAATGCAATGAAGGCTTTTGAACAGCATCGCCCCTTTAAAGCGGTATTATTAGAAGATCCCAACTTGAACCAAGAATTTACCGATACTGAGCTTGAAAACTGGTTAAATCCAATTAATTACTTAGGATCAGCATCCGAAAAAGTCCAGCAAGTGATTGATTATGCGGATAAAAGCGGAGTGTTAATATGATTTTTCGCTTGATGACTTATGATGATATTCCTGCTTATCAAACGTTATTACACAATGCCTATCAGGCAGTCAGTCAATTAGGCATTCATTTTGCCGCTGCGACTGTTGACCGATTTACCATTGCCAATCACATTGAATCGAATGCGGTGTATGTTACTGAAAAAGATAGCGAATTAGTATCAACGTTGAGTATTCGCTTTCCTTGGGGTAATAATCCTGGACCTTATGGCTTACCCCATTTAGGCTGGTTTGCAACCAATCCCCAATATAAAGGTCAAGGCTATGGCAATGCATTATGGGACTGGGTAGAAAATCAAATTTTAATCAATCAATTAAAATTACCTGCGGTTACATTAGGTACTGCACAAAATCATCCTTGGTTAGCACAAATTTATATCAATAAAGGTTATCGTCCGATTGGTCAAGCTGACTTAACACCAGATCACACTACACTTTATTTTGAAAAAATACTTAATCATAAAAATTATACTCAATGGAAATCAAGGAGTAATTAACGATGAGAACAATAAAAACGATAGTATCGGCCGTATTATTTGCAAGCTTGACGTTACTAGTTGGTTGTGATGATAAAGCGACCAATCAAGCAACAGAACAAAAGGTCATTAAAGTTGGCTCGACAGGACAAAGCTATCCAAATGGCTTCAAACAAGACGGCAAGTTAATTGGTTTTGATGTGGAAGTGACACAAGCGATTGCTAACGAGTTAGGCTATCAAGTTGAATGGGTCATTGCTGAATTCGGTGGCTTAATGGGGCAGTTCGATTCAGGGCGATTAGATACCATTGCCAATGCTGTTGCAATAACGCCGGCCCGTCAAGCCAAATACGATTTTTCCAATGCTTACAGCTTTTATGGTAGCCAAATAGTTACACATAAAGATAATCAAACCATTAATACTCTTTCTGATTTTAAGGGTAAAACTATTGCTGGCGTGCTGGGTTCAAATCACATTAACAATTTGAAAAAAGTATTCCCAAATAATGAAGTCACAATTAAAACTTACGAAACAAGAGACGGCGCAATGTATGACACTGAATATCAGCGTGTTGACGGTTATGTAAATTCTAAACCAATTTTACTTGCTGAAATTAAACGAAAAAATTTACCGTTTAAATTAGTCGGTGAACCAATAACTATCGAACAAGTAGCGTTCCCATTTAGTAAAGATGAAAAAGGTAAAGCACTACGTGAAAAATTCAATCAAGCTTTAGAAAAATTACGTGCAAATGGTACATTGAAAAATCTATCAATTAAATATTTTGGCGAAGATATTACCTCATGAATTTTAACATAGACTATTTTTTAGGTGTGTTCCCGCAGATTTTACCTTATTTGCCAGTAACACTCTTTATTTCTATCGTATCGATTATTTTCGCCATTGTTTTAGGACTCGCTATCGCACTAGTAAGAAACAATAACATTGTTATTGTCGATTCGATTTTTTCGCTGTTTATTTCGCTATTTCGAGGGATCCCTTCAGTTGTTTTACTATTTATTATCTATTATGGCTTACCCCAAATTTTTCCTGCATTAAAACAGATGGGCGCAACTACAGCGGCCATTATCTGCTTTAGCCTAAAATATTCAGCGTATTTAGCCGAAATTTTTCGGGCAGGATTAACATCAGTCGATATTGGTCAAAAAGAGGCAGGACTTACATCAGGTTTGAGTATCTTTCAAGTTTATCGAGGCATAATATTGCCACAAGCTATGGTCAACGCTCTGCCAAATACTGGTAATATGTTTATCTCTTTACTTAAAGATTCATCCGTGGCTTTTTTTGTTGGTGTGCAAGAATTACTTGCCGCAGGGAAGATGTTAACGGCAAACTCTTTTCTTTATTTTGAAACCTACTTAGCGGTGGGGATTGTCTATTGGCTAACTGTTGTTGCTTATTCTTGGATACAAAAACAGTTAGAACGTAAACTCACCAAGCCCTATCATCGTTAAGGAGCAAAGGAATGATTTCTGTATCTCATTTATCTAAACGGTTTGCTGATAATGAAGTGCTAAAAGATATTAACTTGCAGGTAAAACAAGGCGAAGTTGTCGCTATTATTGGTCCTTCTGGTTCAGGAAAATCAACATTATTACGTTGTTTAAATTTACTTGAAAAACCCAATACAGGTACAATTCGTATCGGTGAGGTTGTTCTTAATTGTAATCAGTACAGCCATAAAGATGAAAGCAATTTACGTAAACAATCTTCCATGGTATTTCAACACTATAATTTATTTAAAAATAAAACAGCGTTAGAAAATATTACCTACCCACTTAGGGTGGGTAAAAAAATGAATAAAAATCAGGCTAAAGAGCTTGGCATATCACTATTAACCCATGTAGGCATGCTCGAATATGCAAATCAGTACCCAAGTACTTTATCCGGAGGTCAACAACAGCGGGTTGCCATTGCTCGAGCATTAGCGGTGAGGCCCAAAGTACTATTATTTGATGAACCTACATCAGCGCTCGATCCTGAGCGGGTACACGAAGTATTACAAGTCATGTTACAACTTGCTAAAGAAAACATTACCATGATCATTGTCACGCACGAAATGGAATTCGCCAAATATGTCGCTGATCGTATCATTTTTATGGCAAATGGTATCATTATAGAAGAAGGTGTAGCTAAATCTGTTATCGATAATCCACAACATGCCCTCACGCAACGCTTTTTGCGTCAATTAAGCGACGATATTAATTTCGAAATTTAGTGAATACCTTGTTCATTGAATAAAAGTCAGAAATCATTCTATCGCTTAAAGGGTTAAAGCGTTAACCAATGTCGTTTAACAAATTGGTCAACGCTTAGTCCTGTAGCCAATTGATAGATATCTTTCACTAAATTATCGGCTTTTTGTTCGTTCCCTACTGCTTTTTTTAATTTTAACTGCATCTCAAGCTTGGTATAGGGATTGTTTGGGGAACCTTTAGGGCTATCAATCCGCTGACAAATTGTATTTCCAGAATTAAAATGAATCTCTACCACAACATAGCGTCCAGTATAAGCGCCTGGTTGTGCGGTAACATCTATCTGACAGCTATCTTGAGTTTGATAGGTACGTTGCATTTTTTGCATCAATTTATGGATATTCTTTGGTATAGGATTTGAGGAAAATTGTTCAAAATCAAGTGGGATCCCCAATAGCGTTAACGCTAAAATATATTCAGCAGAAAATCGCCCCTGTTCCGCTAGGGTTGGTGATGAATAAATTAGCGCGGCATCACTGTTCGGTGGTGCAAAGAAAATTGTGATATGAGATATATCATGACAATTAAATTGTGGATGCTGAAACAGTAATTGTCCCGCATCAGCTATATATGCAGCTGCAGAACAGTAAGAATAAGTCTTAAACCATAATCCAGGGTTAGCGATCTTCCAACTTTTGCCCCATTGATTTAATCTAAAATTACCATTACCTTGCCCATAAACCGCTAGAAACCCTAATTTGTCATCGAGAAAATCTTTATCAGCCGATATCCCAATACTTAACCATGAAATAGACTGGATCGCCTGTTGAGCCGCTAATCCTGCATGTAAAAATTTAATCGGTGTGCCCATGAGTAAGCGCATTCCTGACGCTTGAGTTACTGCTAACGCTAATGCTTGAGATATAAAAGGCATATCATACAAATAACAAATTGCTGCCGTTGCTGCCATTGCCCCGAGCGTAATAGTTGTATGCCAACCTTTTTCATAATGCTGTGGATTGACGCTTTTACCTAATAAAGCCATGACTTCAACACCAATAATATACGCGGTTAAAAACCGGTGTCCATTCAGATCAATCGCGTTTCGGTTGTCTAATCGAATACTGGCAAACAGTGCCGATAAAATAACAGCCGAAGGATGTCCTCGCACATCAGCATGCACATCATCATAATCTAAGCAGTGCGCTTGATAGCCATTAAATAAGGCAGCCTGGCGTGCTGTTGCCAATTTTTTTTGCCCAACCAGCCAAGATCGGGCATGCCCACCTTCATCCTCTATCCACGCTAAGAGCTTTTGTGCATCACTATCATCATGCGCTTGTAAACTACATGCAAAATAATCAATCACACCATTAATCGCACACTCAATTGTGTGAGGATCAGTAATTAGCGGTGTATTTTTTATTAAACAACTTAACTGTTTGCCTAAATTCATTCGCTGCTCATTAAAACGGTTTGATTTACTTACTCATTAAAATAACCGATAACCAGTAATAAATTAAAGATTATAAAATTATATTTTTATAACTAAAAATCATTAGATTATACAGTTGCATTGATATAGGCTTTCTTGAGTAAAATTTTATATGTTAAACTAAATCACCTTTGAGTTATCCATATCAGAAACTAGCAAGTTTTATTATGTCAATTTGTTATATTGCCTTAGGAAGTAATTTACAAGATCCCCTTGCGCAAGCAAAACAGGCTATTACAGCTTTAAAACAATTACCCAAGACTCATGTTGTCGATGTTTCACCTTTTTACCGGAGTAAACCGCTAGGTCCTCAGGATCAAAATGATTATCTTAATGCCGTAATTAAGCTATCAACGTCCTTATCACCCATTGAATTGTTGGATCAATTACAATCGATTGAACAATCACAAGGGCGCGTTCGCAAAGAAAATCGTTGGGGAGCAAGAACGTTAGATCTTGATATTTTGTTATATGATGAGTTAATCATGAACACTGAACGATTAACCATTCCACATTACCATATGAAAAAAAGAGAATTTGTTCTTTATCCCTTATTTGATATCGCTCCAGACTTAGTCTTACCTGATAACGATAACTTGTATGACTTAGTCAAGAAATGCCCCGAAAATGGATTAAAAAAGTGGGATAATTGATTATTTCGATTAATAACATAGAGTTGTCACATTTTATTTCGATTTAAGCAAAAAAAAATTAAAAAAAATTTGCCAACGGCTAATTTATTGCTATAGTTTACCGCTTGCAAATAATCTGTACTTAAGGGGATTGCTGTGAAAAAGGAACAAAAAGTAAATACATCTTCTCTAAGCCTGCTTTCAATTGCGGGACTTGAGCCTTATAAAGAGGCCAAAGACGAGGAGTATATGAATCCTAAGCAATTGAAGCATTTCAAACTCATCTTAGAAGCGTGGCTTGCTCAATTACAAGGTGAAATGGGAAAAACTGTTTCACACATGCAAGATGAAGCTGCAAATTTTCCAGATCCAGCTGACCGAGCAACTCAAGAAGAAGAATTTAGCCTGGAATTACGTGCTCGTGATAGAGAACGAAAACTGATCAAGAAAATTGAGAAAACATTAAAGAAAATCGAAACCGATGATTTTGGTTATTGTGAGTCTTGTGGCGTAGAAATTGGCATTCGTCGCTTAGAGGCAAGACCTACGGCTGATTTATGCATCGATTGTAAAACACTTGCTGAACTTCGCGAAAAACAGATGGGTATGTAAACCTATTTGTTAAAACTCACTATTTAACAACTATGTCTAAGCGCTATATTGGTCGCTTTGCACCGTCACCATCCGGACCTTTACATTTTGGTTCGTTGGTGACCGCCTTAGGTAGCTATTTACAAGCAAAATCAAAGCATGGTAAGTGGCTCGTTCGAATTGAAGATATCGATCCGCCAAGAGAAGTAAAAGGTGCATCATCCTTAATATTAAAAACGTTAGACGCACTCAACTTATATTGGGATGACCACGTCCTTTATCAGTCCGCATGCAGTGAACGCTACCGAGCTGCATTAAACCAGTTACTACAAAACCAACAAGCCTACTATTGTAATTGCACAAGACAACGAATACAGTTATTGCCTAACGGATTTTATGATGGTTTTTGCCGCCAACAACACTTAACGCTAAAGGATGATCAACCATATGCGATACGTTTAAAGCAAAATCACCCTATTTTTGAGTTCACGGATAAAATTCTAGGTTTACAAAAAATTGCAGCAATAAATGCGAATGAAGATTTTATTATTCATCGCAAAGATGGTTTATTTGCTTATAATTTAGTAGTGGTACTCGATGACCATCAACAAGGCATCACCGAAATTGTCCGCGGCGCAGATTTATTGCCCGTTACTGGTAAACAAATATCACTTTATCAGCTTTTTGGTTTTAACGTTCCCAGCTACTGCCACCTGCCTTTAGTGCTGGATAATAATGGCAATAAATTATCTAAACAAAATCACGCTAAAGCCATTGAACTTAGCAATACTCAATCAATCACTGCGCAAGCATTACAATTTTTAGGTCAACCTTTACCGCTTGATTGGCAAGATGCAACTCAGCAACAGCTACTTGATTGGGCAATCAGCCATTGGAATCTCGCATTAATACCGAAACAAAATAAGCCATTATCCACCAATGTAGGATAAATTCGGCGTAATACCAACTTTATGTTGGTGCAATAGATGTTTTTCAGGTTTTATCATTAGTGAGGCTAAAATTCGTGCTTTTAATTGTGCTTTTTGTTCAGAACTAGCCAGCAAATCACGCAAATCTACTGCGGCATCACCAAATAAACAATAATGCAGTTTACCGATTGAAGAGACCCTTAAGCGATTACAACTTTTACAAAAATCTTTTGAATAAGGCATAATCAAACCAATTTTACCCAAGTATTGAGGATGAAAATAAACTTTAGCTGGACCAGATAAAGCTTGTTTAGGCTGTAACTGCCAACCTTGTTCAATGAGCTGTAATTCAATGGAGTGACCCGCTAAATGATAACGATTAAAAAGGTCTTGGCTTTCACCGGTTTCCATAAGTTCAATAAAACGTAACTCTATCGGACGCTGTTTTATCCAAGCTAAATAATCGCTCAATTTATCATTCATATTTTTCATTAATACAGTATTAATTTTAACTTTTTTAATACCTACTTCTAATGATTTTTCCACCCCTTGCAATAGTTCTTTAAGTTTATCTTGGCCTGTAATTAATTTAAATAAATGGGGTGAAAAACTATCAATACTAATATTAATCGAACTCAGTCCAGCTTGATGCCAATGATGAACATTTTTTAATAAACGTGAACCATTAGTTGTCACAGCCACATCGCGAACACTAGGATAAGAAGCGATCATTGATAAAATATCGATAAAATCTCGACGTAAGGTCGGCTCTCCACCGGTTAAACGAATTTTATGCACACCAAGTTCAGTAAAGGTCGATACAATATTATCGATCTCATTGAGCGTTAAGAAGTGATGATCTTTATTCGGGCGATAACCATTGGGTAAACAGTATTGACACTGAAAATTACACAGTTCGGTAATCGACAAGCGTAGATACTGAAATCGACGCTGATAATTATCCATTAATTGCATATATAACAAACACCTTATCCAAATCGGGAAGCATAGCCATTTCTGCGCTATACCGCGGCTAAGTTACCATATGAAACTAAAAATTCACTTAGGTAAAATAGCTTCAGAGTTTGTTTTAGTCTAGCATAGACTCGATTTTTTGACTATGAACAATTAATCAATATCAACATAATAAATAACAATTTAGGACTTAAATTATTGATTCAAGTTTGTCATTGCCATTTTAGGTATTGATAACTGTAATGTAATTTGGAATAGATGGAGCATGGCGATAAAGATAAACCCACCGCATATCATCTTTATGAAGTTTTAGATAGTGCTTAACTAATTTATCAATTTCTCAATTTACTGACAGTGCCTTTAAGTAAACAAAAATCTTTTTTCATAATTGTCACATTTCCTTATGACTTAATCTATGTAATTGATAATTTAATCATCATATTATAAAAATCTAATTTAGATCAATATTACTTATACCTTTTAGGATATATCAATTTATTAGAATATTACATTATTCTTAACTTTACTTATTAAAAGTTCTGGTTGAATATATAATGATTTTTTGTCGATAAAACCGTCAAATGGAGGTGGTAATGATTACCCATATTAGCCCGTTAGGATCAATGGATTTGCTTGCGCAAGCTGAAGTTGATATGTTAAAAAAATCTGCTAATAGTGAGCTTTATCAATTATTTAGAAATTGTTCTTTAGCGACCCTTAATGCGGGTAGTAAAACCGATAGTACCAAAGAGTTATTAGATAGATTTAAATCGTTCGAAATTAATGTAATTAGTAAAGAACGCGGGGTGAAATTAGAGTTGATTGATGCGCCCGAAAGTGCTTTTGTCGATAAACGAATGATTCGCTCTATTCAAGCCAATCTTTTTGCTGTACTGCGCGATATTCTCTTTTTAAATAGCCAAATCAGTGCCGTTAAACAATTAGTGTCTAATGTTAAATTGGATAGAGATCACTCATTTTACATCACCAATCTGGTTTTCTCTATTTTACGTAATGCTAACGCATTACATGTCGGCGAAGAGCCCAATTTGGTTGTTTGTTGGGGGGGCCATTCAATTAACGAAAGTGAATATTACTATGCCAGACAAGTAGGAATGCAACTTGGCTTGCGTGAACTTAATATTTGCACTGGCTGTGGACCTGGCATTATGGAAGCGCCAATGAAAGGGGCTGCTGTTGGCCATGCTCAACAACGTTATAAAGATAGCCGTTTTATCGGCCTAACCGAACCATCAATTATCGCGGCAGAACCACCAAATGCGTTAGTTAACGAACTCATTATTATGCCAGATATCGAAAAACGACTCGAAGCCTTTGTACGTATTGCCCATGGTATTATTATTTTTCCAGGTGGGCCTGGCACTGCCGAAGAATTGCTTTATATTTTAGGTATTATGCTCAATCCAGAGAATAAACATCAAGCACTCCCTCTTATTTTAACCGGTCCCAAAGAGTGCGAAGACTACTTTGCTGCGATTGATAGTTTTATTCGCAATACCTTAGGTGATGAAGCAACTAAACTTTATCAAATTGTCATTGATTCGCCAGAACAAGTTGCTCGTATAATGAAAGAAGGGGTAAAACAAGTGAAAGCTTCGCGTTTAGCTACTGGCGATGCTTACGGCTTTAACTGGCTATTAAAAATAGATGAATCGCTACAACACCCATTTGAGCCAATACACGAAAACATGGCCTCGCTCAATTTACATAAAGATCAGCCAGTTGAATTATTAGCTGCTGATTTGCGCCGAGCGTTTTCTGGTATTGTTGCAGGTAATGTAAAAGAGTTTGGTATGAAACAGATTGCCGAGCATGGTCCCTATAAATTGCAAGGCGATAAAGAGATCATGACACAACTTGATAATTTACTGCGTAGTTTTGTTAAACAAGACCGCATGAAGTTACCTGGTGGTACTGCATATAAACCTTGTTACGAAATCTGTTATTAACTGAGCCAATAAAATAAAAAAACATAATTTGTAGGTCACTTTAACATTTAAAAAGAGTAATCATCACATCTAGGGATTAGTTGTTAGTGTTAAAGTGACTGATAAATTAGTTCAATAATGACTTTATTTGTAATCAACAAATCTACCAACAACTCTGGATTGTTATCTAATTAAGATGTCGGTAGACCGTTATTTTAATTATCCAAAAGGTCAAAAATCATTTAAAATATCTAACGCTTCTGAGACTTTTTTGACGCCAAAAACTTGCATATTTTCAGGCTTCTTTTTAGGCATATTGGCAAAAGGTACAATCGCTTTTTTAAAACCATGTTTTGCAGCTTCAGCAATTCGTTCTTGTCCACTCGGTACTGGGCGTATTTCGCCGCCTAAGCCAATCTCGCCAAAAATCACCACATCTTGTGGTAATGGGCGATTACGAAAACTCGATACCAATGCAGCAATTAATGCTAAATCGGCGCTAGTTTCGGTGACTTTTACCCCGCCAACAACGTTAACAAAAATATCCTGATCAGCCATTTGTAACCCACCATGACGATGTAAAACAGCAAGTAATAGTGCTAATCGGTTTTGCTCTAGCCCTACAGTAACTCGTCTTGGATTACCATACATTGAGTGATCAACAAGGGCTTGAATTTCAACCAATAAAGGTCTTGTTCCTTCCCATAGCACCATAACAGAGCTACCGGGTAACATTTCATCACCGCGACTTAAAAAGATTGCTGATGGGTTACTCACCTCTTTTAGGCCTTGTTCTGTCATGGCAAATACACCTAACTCGTTGACCGCACCAAAACGATTTTTATGACTACGTAGTGTTCTAAAGCGAGAATCGGCATCACCATCTAATAAAACTGAGCAGTCGATACAGTGTTCAAGCACTTTTGGTCCAGCTAGTGATCCATCTTTAGTCACATGACCAACCATAATAATGGCAATACCTTTAGTTTTGGCAAAACGAGTTAAATAAGCAGCGGTTTCACGCACTTGGGCGACGCTACCGGGTGAAGATTGAATATCAGCAAGATGCATAACTTGAATAGAGTCAATAACCATTAATTTAGGTTGTGACTGTTCTGCCAGTAAACAAATTTGTTCAATGCTGGTTTCGGACAGCATATTGATGTTATCGGTGGGTAATCCTAATCGATGTGCACGCATAGCAACTTGTTGCAATGATTCTTCACCAGTTACATACAGCGTGTTCATTAGCGTAGAAAGCTTGCTCATGGTTTGCAGTAATAACGTACTTTTGCCTGCTCCGGGATTACCACCAATTAAAATAGCACTGCCAGGAACAACTCCACCACCAAGTACGCGGTCAAATTCAGAAAATCCAGTTGAAAATCTTGGTAGCGCTTCCAAACTAATTTCAGATAATTTTTGGATTTTAGTTTGTCCTGCACCACCGGCATAACCGGATAATCGATCATTACGTGATGAAGTACTGGCTAATCTAACTTCCGTAATAGTATTCCATGCATGACAAGCGCTACATTGACCTTGCCAACGAGGATAGTCAGCACCACAATCATTACAGACATAAGCACGCTTTACTGTTTTTGCCAAACTCTTCTCCTAACCTTCACTTAATAAACTGGTTGATAAAATACACCACAATCCGGTTAAATCCGCATAATTAATGCTAATCCGTGCTTTTTCCACCACTTTGGGTTTACCATGATAAGCTACACCAAGACCCGCTATACGAAGCATCATTAAATCATTAGCACCATCACCTATAGCAACAGTTTGCTCTATTGGAATATCTAGTGATGTCGCTAAATGCTGTAAGGTTCTGGCTTTGTATTTTGCATCAACAATCGGCCCGATAACCTTACCGGTTAATTTACCGTTTTTAATTTCTAACTCATTGGCATAAGCATCAACTAACTTTAACTTTTGTTTTAGATGATCAGCAAAATAGGTAAAGCCGCCTGAAGCGATTGCAACATGCCAATTTTTTTTATGTAATTCTCTCACTAAATAAGATAAGCCTGGCGTAAGAGGTAACGTGTCTTTCACCTGTTGCAAAATAGTTTGCTGGGCACCTTTAAGTGTTGCTACTCTTTTACGTAAACTTGTAGCAAAGTCAAGTTCGCCACGCATGGCTTGTTCCGTCACAGCAGCCACTTGTTCACCAACCCCCTGTAATTTAGCCAGCTCATCAATGCATTCAATACCAATTGCGGTCGAATCCATATCCATAACAAGTAGTCCCGGTGAATGTAATGATGGCAAATTATCAATGGGCGCAACATCAATATTTAAAGCCAATGAAATGGACTTAGCCTTTTTAGGCATAACTCCCGCAATTCTAACGATCTGATATGTTTTAATTTTCCACGATGACACAATTACCATGGGCATAGCAAGTTGGTTTTGGAATTTTGATAAAACAGTTTTATTTAATTTTTTGCCATAAATAATCCAACCTGTTTTACCCGCATTATAGTCAAGGGGTACCACTTCGCATCCATTCAAAGATAGCGGTAAACCTTGCCAAGATTGAATATTTTCAGGTAAATCATTGTAGGTAAGTGTGTAAGCCATATCAGAAAATCTTTATAACGTGAAACGAAGCCAGAATTTATCATATCTAAAAAAGATTGTCCAAATGGGTAAGGTGTTTTATATTCAGTATCTAAACATAAATTGAATTCGTCAAAGTGTCTTTGACTTTTTAATTTTGATAATTGTATTTGGTTGAATTTCAATTTATCAAAACCATTTTAATACTTACCCATATCATTATAGGATGTCATAGCGTTAATGCCCACAAGCAAAGTTGTTCTAATGCAGGACGTATCCGTTCACCCTGTGGGGTCAATCTATATAACACTTTTAATGGCGGTTTATCCCCAAAAACAGTGCGAGTAATTAAGCCATCCTCTTCAAGCTTTTTAAGTTGAAGACTTAATGTCATATCGGTAATTTCTGGGATGATGGTTTTTAATTCACTAAAGCGTTTTTCGCCAGAAAGTAAATAATGAAGTATCACCCCTTTCCATTTTCCACCAACTAAATCCATCGCTAAACTGATAGGGCAATAATACGTTTTATTGTTATACGTTTTTACAGTGCTTTGCTTGTCTAATTCCATTTAACTACCTAACGCTTTAAGTTTATAACTATCTAATTTGATAGATATTGCCATAAACCTATTAAGGCATAAACTAATAATAGTCACTCATATTTTTATAGTATAAATCCAAAAGGAATCATCATGGCATTAATTATTTTAGGTCATCCCAATATTGAACAATCTATTGCAAACAAAACCATTATAGAATCATTGCAAAAACAGATTACGGATTTAGAAATTCGTAATATTCACCAACTTTATCCAGATTACAAAATCAATGTACAAGAGGAACAAGCCGCTTTACTGAGGCATGATCTTATCGTTCTACAATACCCTATGTATTGGTTTAACATGCCAGCAATACTTAAAATATGGTTTGATCAGGTATTAACCTACCAATTTGCTTATGGCTCACAAGGCGATAAATTAAAAGGTAAAAAGTTATTACCAAGTTTAACAATTGGGCAAGCTGAGCAAAATTTTCAAGAATATAGCGCCGATTTAATCAAAAATTTACTTGAATCGGTTAAGGTTTCAGCACGCTACACACAAATGGAATATCTTCCACCGGCATTACTCTATGGTGTTTCTCCAATTATGAAAGGTGAAAGTGAAATAAAAGCAAATGCCTTAGAACATTCAAAACAGTTAGCTCAAAGAATAAAAAAATACAGCTAATCGGTAAAGGATGATATGTATTAATAATATATATCATCCTATTTGATGCGTTAATCAGTTTGATTTAATTAATACTACAAAAACTATCAATCTCAGTTTGATTAATAAAAATAGTTTAACCTTGCCTTGTTATTTAGCTCAAAATTCTTTTACTCAGGTATTTTTACTAAAAAAATCCCAATAGAAATAACGATCACAATTTGCTATATCTATAAGTAAAAAATCCTTTTTAAAAATAGAAAAAACAATCATCTACCATCACCTTGCTAAACGGTTAACATCTGTTAAAATTAACGTTTAGTACAATTAACACTTTGATCTCGTCGTTATTATTAAATGGTGAGTTGAGTTTAATTGTTTTAAATGATGCAAAATTTACATACGAATAATATCAATATGATAACATCAAACCAACCTAGAAAACGCTTACCTTCGATTCTCGTATTCATAGTGATCTATCTTATCTGTCAAGCAGTGGTTTTTTTGTCAAAACCAATATTTCGTTTGCTAGAAAAGCTTGCTTACGTGATTGATGATTTTCTTAATTATACGGGTATTGCTTTAGCTGACGGTGAATTTGATCCCGCTGGGTTGTGGGTAATTTTGGGTGTGCCATTTTTGTGTACGATTGTAATTTTTTATCTTCTCAAAAAATTAACCAATAAGATAAAGCCTTTCTCGTCAATAAAATAGGAAATAAATCACTATGCTCAGTTGAGCATAATAAGTCATAAAAAGCTTTATTTCTTATCATAAACTCTAAAGACCCTATCTATGAGCAAAAAACAGCGCTCACCTTTAAGCGTTAAATTTTCTGCAATACCGCGTAGAAGAAGCCGTCACCGCCATGCTCACTTGGTAGTAGTTGTTTAATTTCACCTTGTAATTGGGCATCACGATATTCATTAAGAAAACGCGTGATCTGTGCACTGTTTTCATCTGGTAAGATTGAACAAGTAGCATAGACTAAGGTTCCCCCTATTTTCAAATAGGGCCAAATTTGAGTTAAAATAGCGTACTGTAACGCAACTAATTGAGCAATATCGCTATCACGACGTAACCACTTGATATCAGGATGTCGCCGAATCACCCCTGTTGCCGAACAAGGTGCATCAAGCAAAATGCGATCAAAAATTCGTCCTTTACACCATTTTTCAGGGGTTAAACCATCACCTACTTTGACTTCGGCGTGCTGTTTTAAACGTTGCAAATTTTGTTCAATACGTTTTGCTCGATTAGCATCAACATCAACAGCCAATAGGTGGGCTTGTGGCGCTATTTCTAAAATATGCGTAGTTTTACCGCCTGGTGCTGCGCACATATCTAATATCTGTTCACCATTTTGAGGTGCCAATAAGTAAGCGGCATATTGGGCAGATAAATCCTGTACCGTTACCGCACCGTCTTCAAAAGAAGGTAATTTGTTCACGTTAACCGGTGTAATTATCTGTAATGCACTTGGCATTGATGGATAAACTTGTGATTCAATGTTTATGTCAGCTAATCGTTGCTGGTAATCAGCTACACAATAGCGATTTTGATTAACACGCAACCACATAGGTGGTTTTTGATTATTAGCAGCAATAATTGCTTGCCATTTATCTGGATAAGCTTGCTTAAGGCGATTAACTAACCAACTTGGGTGTAATGTTCGGCTTGTTTGCTCTTTGCTGCTTTGACTAAAAGTTTGTTGTAACGAGGCTTGTTGGCGTAAAAATTCACGTAATACACCATTAATCAAACCCTTTAGTGACGATTTTTTTAAAACATTAACCGCATTGACCGTTTCACCAACTGCGGCATGTTCAGGAATACGGGTATAAAGAATCTGGTAAATCCCGACGAATAATAGATAATGCAAAACGCTATTTTTGCCAGTCATGACTTTAGCCATGAGATGATGAATATAAAAATTGAGCTCAGGTAATACTCGCATTACCCCAAAACAAATCTCTTGAACTAAACTACGATCTTTATCAGCTATTTTATCATGTTCAGCAGTTAACGCTGTATTGAGTGATTGCCCACCTTCCAATACATTAAAAATGACCTGTGCACAAACTGCACGAATGTTAGGGTATAATTTTTTATTCATACAAGAGAATAACCTTGCTCAATTAGAGAGCGACTTATTATAAAATTAATGAACCCACCCAACCCGCAATAAATAAGGGGATATTAAAATGGGTGAAAGTTGGAATAACACTATCACGAATATGGTCGTGCTGCCCGTCACTATTAAGCCCAGCTGAGGTTGCTAAGATAGTATCAGATGGAGGAGAACCAGCATCGCCAATAGCGCCTGATGCACCAATTAAACAGACTGTTGCAATCGGTGAAAAACCAAGTTGAACACAAAGTGGTACATAGATAGCAGCAATAATTGGCACAGTTGAGAATGAAGAGCCTATACCTAATGTAATCACTAATCCGACTAACATCATCATAAATGAGGCTATCACTTTGTTGCCAGCAAATAAAGCTGCACTATTAATAACTAAAGGCTCAATTTCGTGAGTTTGTTTTAAAACTTCGGCAAAACCTTGTGCAGAAATCATCACAAAACCAATCATTGCCATCATTTTTATACCATCAGTAAAAACACCGTCGGCTTCGCCCCATTTAATTGTGCCTGATACAATAAAACAAATAAAACCAATTAAGGCGCCTAGAATCATTGAGCCAGTATAAAGTTGGATACTAAACGATAGCACTATTGCTAAAAGTGAAACAAAAAGTGAACGCTTATTCAGATTATTTAACGCGGATAAATTGGTCTCTTGGCGAATAATTTTATATTCACGAGGTTTTCGGTAACTGACAAAAATCGCCCATAATAAACCGATAAACATACCTAGAGCAGGTATTGCCATAGCATGCATGACGTTGACATGGCTCACATCCATACCTGATGAGATAATATTTTTTAATAAAATCTGATTTAAAAAGATGTTGCCAAAACCTACGGGTAAAAACATATAAGGTGTGATAAGACCAAATGTCATAATACAAGCAATCATTCGTCTATCTAATTGCAAACGTGACATAACATATAAAAGCGGTGGAATTAAAAGTGGTATAAAGGCAATATGAATAGGAATAACATTTTGTGAGGAAATACTCACTAATGCAATAATAATGATTAATAACCATTTAATTCGGGTTTTCGCGCTGCTTGATGTCAGCTGCTCAATAGCTTTATCGGCCAATAACTCTGGTAAGCCTGATTTTGATATTGCAACCGCAAAGGCACCAAGCATGGCATAAGATAGGGCAATATTAGCACCATTACTAATACCGGTATTAAAGGCATCAATGGTTTCTTTTAATGATAAATGACTAAATAGCCCACCTATAAATGCCCCAATAATTAAACTAATTACGACATGAACACGGCAGAGCGATAAAATTAACATGCAAACTACCGCGACAACAACTGCATTTATGGACGAAAACAAATCAAGCACTATATTCATAAAAAGATTTTCGGTTAATCAGGAAAGCTTAGCATTTTAGGTGATCGATACTGAAAGTGCAATTGATAGTGTACACTCACTAATTAGCAGATTTAACAGTAGCAATGTAGATTTTTGCTTAGTTTTAACGATTTATGATAGGCTTAACTTAAAAAGGCTAGCTTAATTAATCAACGATTTTTTTCAATTTGGTTAATTTAACTCTTTGATTTTAAGCATCAGTTATCAAACTTATACAATTATTGATAACATTCGACACGTTACAGAATCGACTATAAATAATTGTTGAGATTCGACAATAATGGCTAAGCGATAAAATAATCGGTATAAGCTCAGCGCAATAATTTCATAAAATTTATCATTTATATAAATTAACTTTTCAATATAAAGTACAATACATTAAATTGGTTATTAGCGCACAATAAGATACCGATTATTCAATGTGTTATAGAATAACTTTCTTATCATTGTCACTCAATCCAGTTATAATGGTGTTCAATGCAGTTTTAATTGTACAAGATAAAAACCTAGGTAATAGAATTGATTACTTACTCTATTTAAAAATTAAGTTCTGCGATCTACAAAAGTTTGTTATGGAGTGTTGCTAATGAGAAGTAATATAGACGGTCATTTTTTACTGATTGGTTTAATGGCATATCCTATTCGTCACAGCTTATCCCCTCAAATGCAAAATACCATTTATTCTAAATTGGATATTCCTTATGTCTATTTAGCTTTTGAAGTCGATCAAGAAAAGCTAGCCGATGCTATAAAAGGGCTTCGTGCACTAGGATTACGTGGTAGCGCTGTATCTATGCCAAATAAACAATTGGTTTGTAACTATTTGGATAAGTTGACTCCTGCTGTTGAAATGAGTGGCGCTTGTAATACTATTTCTAATGATAATGGTGTATTGACCGGTTATAACACAGATGGTATTGGTTATATGCGCATGCTCAAAGAAGCTGGGGTTGATGTTATTGGCAAAAAAATGACAATACTTGGAGCAGGTGGTGCAGCAACAGCAATTGTGGTTCAAGCAGCGCTCGACGGAGTAAATGAGATTGCTATCTTCAATCAAAAAGATGATTGCTATGCTAAAATTGAAACTGTTGCTAAAAAATTGAATGAAAACACCAAGTGTAAAGTTCAGGTTTTTGATCTTGCCAATGAAACGCAATTACGTAAAGCAATAGCTGATAGTGCCGTACTATGTAATGCGACTGGGGTTGGCATGAAACCACTAGAAGGACAGAGTTTAATAACCGACCCTACTCTACTAAGGCCTGAGCTTGTCGTCACTGATTGTATTTATAGCCCTCGCAAAACCAAATTATTAGAAATTGCTGAAAAACAAGGTTGTAAAACCTTAAATGGTATTGGCATGATGTTATGGCAGGGTGCTGCTCAAATAAAAATTTGGACGGGTGAAGATGCCCCCATTGAGTATGTAAAAGAGAAAATGGGATTTAATGATTAATAGATAGCAAGATTTTTTTTGGATTGAATTACTAGCTAATTATAACGATTTAAATGACTAAAAAAAGATAGTATCAATTTATTGAGCTTCAAATTGCTATCTGACTTAATATCAAAGAAAAGCGATACATTATTACTTTCTATTAATAAAAATTTATTGCTAATAGGATATGACATGAAAACAATTACTATAAAAAATATAGAGATAGGTAAAGGTGCCCCTAAAATCATTGTGCCACTAGTTGGTAAAACTGAAGAAGAACTGCTTGAAGAAATTACCTATCTACAAGATATCGATTTTGATGTTTTAGAATGGCGTGCCGATCATTATTGTCACGTTGATAATCCCGACTCGGTAAAGGCCATGGCAAAAAAAATGGCTGATTTATTACCAAATAAACCGATTTTATTTACCTTTCGAACTGCAAATGAAGGGGGGGTAAAACCTTGGCCGTTAAGCGCTTATGTTGAGTTAAATAAAACGATGGCATCAAGCGGTTTAGTTGATTTAATTGACGTTGAGGTGTTTATTGGTGATAGCTATGTTAAAGAAATTATCGATGTTGCCCATAAAAATAATGTCTTTGTTGTGGCTTCAAATCACGATTTTGAAAAAACACCGACTAAAAGCGGTATTATTTATCGATTACGTAAAATGCAAGATTTAGGTGCAGATATCCCTAAAATTGCGGTTATGCCCAAAAAGACTGAAGATGTATTAACACTTCTTGCCGCCACCACCGAAATGAATGAAATGTATGCCACTAAACCAATTATCACTATGTCAATGGCTGGTCTTGGCGCAATTAGTCGAATAGCTGGCACAATATTTGGTTCAGCAATGACATTTGGTGCGGCTAAAAATGCATCAGCCCCCGGACAGCTTGATGTTAAACAATTGCGTTATATCTTAGATGTGTTATATCGCTGTAAACAATAGCTCCATTATGCAATAAAATGTAAGATTCATTCCTATGAATAGCAGACACTTAGACTACCTAGCTTCATAAAGATAGGGGCAAATTTTACATTGTTTTTAATAAGTAATAACAAAAAATCAATTTATTCGTAGTGTCATGATTAATAAATATTTATAATACTGGATAATATCGTTATAACTTATCTTTTAAGTTATTAAAATAATACGGTCTAAAGATTGTGCAAATTAACTAACGATAAAATGCTAACAAGTATATACTCAATACATTGCTCTTTTCTGGTGTTAAAGATGCATTATTTAGCTTTACCAACAACATACTTATTTTAAGTTTGGTTGGTAAGTTAAAAATTAAAGAGATTAAAGTATATCAATAACACAAAAGTATGAGGTTTATTTTTTTATGTTCTCTTGGTGGACAAAAGCTTATTTTTTTCTTATCCAGATCCTAGTGAAACTTTTTGTCAAAAGTAAACCGATTCCAACAGATCCAATTACAGAACTAGGTTTAGATACGCACCGACCTGTTTTATATGTACTACCGTATAATTCACAAATCGACTTAATGGTAGTTCGCTCCCTATGCTTACAATATAAGCTACCCGACCCTTTAGATAGTATAGAGGTTAATGGTAAAACTGTACCAGCCTACATTTATATCGACAAAGGTCCTGGTATTTTTGCATCCAATCGCCAACAAAATAAAACCATCGAAATTTTAAAAGATTATATTTCGGCTCATCAACAAAATCCTAATCTTGATATACAAATGTTGCCCGTTTCGGTTATGTTTGGGCGCCGACCAGACAAAGAAGGCAAAAAAATGCCTTCACTACAAGTATTAGGTGCAACCTATAAATTGTTTAAGATTATCGTTTCTGGGCGTGATTGTTATACTCGTTTTTCTAAAACAGTTTCACTTAAGACTATTGAATTTGATGAAAAACAGGATATTTCTGTTTTAGCACATAAGCTAGCTCGGGTAGCACGTATTCATTTTGCAAAACTACGAATGGCATCAGTTGGTCCCAAATTACCCGTTCGGCAACAGATGCTAAATAAGTTACTAAATAGTCCAAGACTGGCCGATGCGATACAAGAAGAAGCAAAAAGTAAAAATATTAGCTTAGATAAAGCTAAAAAAAATGCATTAGCCAATTTAAACGAAATTGCCGCTAATTTCTCTTATCGTATGCTCAGAGTAACAGACTTTGTTCTTACTTGGGCCTGGCATAAACTTTACCAAGGACTGAAAGTCACCAATGCAGATCCTGTGCGTGAACTGGCACAAAATGGGCATGAGATTGTTTATGCGCCTTGTCATCGTAGTCATATGGATTATTTATTACTCTCCTACGTACTTTACCGACAAGGATTAGTCCCGCCTCACATAGCAGCGGGTATAAACCTGAATTTCTGGCCTGCAGGTCCAATATTTAGACGACTTGGCGCTTTTTTTATTCGTCGCTCATTTAGAGGAAATAAGTTATATACAGCAGTGTTTAGAGAATACTTAGCCGAACTGTTTATCCGTGGTTACGCTGTTGAATATTTTATTGAAGGTGGACGCTCACGTACAGGTAGATTACTTGATCCTAAAACAGGCATGTTAATGATGACAGTACAAACATTGTTACGTGGTGATGCAAGACCAATTACGGTTGTACCTGTGTATATAGGTTATGAACATGTTTTAGAAGTCGCAACTTACGCCAATGAACTACGCGGCGCACAAAAAGAAAAAGAAAGCTTATGGCATACACTTAAAGCTTTCTTAAAATTGAAAAAGTTAGGTTTTGGCTATGTCAACTTTGGTCACCCTATTTTGCTTAATCAATTTTTAAACCAACAGATACCTGAGTGGCGTGACGCAATCGAGCCAACAGGCACAGTTCGCCCTAACTGGTTAACGCCTACAACCAATTTACTCGCCAAGCAAATTATGGAACGGATTAATGCGTCAGCAGCAATTAATGCGATGAATTTATGTTGTTCAATACTATTGGCCGCAGATCAACGAGCGTTAACTAAAGTCAGACTACTTGAACACATCGACTATCTTCTAAAATTGTTAAAGAAAATCCCTTATTCCGATTTGATAACCATTCCCGATCAAACGCCAGAAGAGCTGTTTGAACACGCTAAAGAAATGGGAAAATTTGTGATTACAACAGATGAAGTGGGTGAAATGGTTGGCTTAACAACAGAGCAAGCCGTGCTAATGACGTATTATCGTAATAACATCCAGCATTTGCTAATCATCCCAGCGTTAGTTGCCAGAATTTTAATAAAGCATAATCGGATTTCTTCAGAAGAAGTGATTAATCAAATCAAATTATTATTCCCGTTAATCAAATCAGAGCTATTTCTTTATCATAATGATGAACAACTTACTCAATATGTGAATAAAATCATTGAAACTTACGCTGAGTTAAATTTAATTAGTTATTCACCTGATAAATTAACCTTAAATTATTTAAAAATGTCAGCATTACAATTACTTGCTTCATCCTCAAAAGATACTTTGCAGCGCTATATGATTGCGTTTTCTTTGTTACAAAAAGATCCGTCTATTAGTCGTGCTACTTTAGAAAAAGAAGGGCGGCTTATTGCCGAAAGATTATCGGTTTTACATGGTATTAATGCCCCAGAATTTTTTGATAAAGGCGTATTTGCTACATTAGTCAGCTCACTACGTGAACAAGGTTATTTAGATGATCAAGGTGGTGCTAATTTAGCTAAAATTGCCACTATGCATGAAACGCTTAAACCTTTGATTACGGCAAGAGTGATGCAAACTATAGACGAGATAAATCCTTTAGTAGCTCAATAAAATAGTCAATAAGTTTCAGAAAATCAATGATTACGATTAAGTAAAAATAAAGATTTATATCGAATACTTTTCTGAAGCTTATTTCAAAAAATAATTTTTTTATATCTTTTTTACTAAGCTTAAAACCTTTATTTTTGTCTTTTTTGACCTATGTCAAACTTTGTCAGTTCATTTCCGTTTTTTCCTTTATTTCTATTAAATAAACGATTATTATTAGTATAAATAGGGATGTTTATAGCCTCAAACATAATAAATCAAATAATGTAATGTCAGCTTTTTTAAGGAGTTCATATGCTATTGAACCGTAGACAGTTCTTTAAGATCTGTGCTGGTGGTATGGCAGGAACAACGGTAGCTACACTCGGATTAGCGCCAACTGTAGCACTCGCACAAACTCGCCAATATAAATTAATCAAATCAAAAGAAACGCGTAATAATTGTACCTACTGTTCGGTTGGATGTGGAATGTTACTCTACAGCCGTGGAGATGGCGCCAAAAATGCCGAATCGTCTATTTTTCATATCGAAGGCGATCCTGATCATCCTGTTAGTCGTGGTTCACTGTGCCCAAAAGGTGCCGGTGTCCTTGATTATATTAAAAGTGAGCAACGGGTTAAATATCCGGAATATCGCGCACCGGGCTCAGATAAATGGCAACGTATTAGTTGGGATGAAGCCATTGATCGCATTGCGCGTTTGATGAAAGCTGACCGAGATAAAAATTTTATCGAAAAAAATGAGAAAGGTACAACGGTTAATCGCTGGACAACTACCGGTTGGCTTGTCACATCGGCAGCAAGCAATGAAACGGGTTGGTTAGCTTTTAAAGTGGCGCGTGCGTTAGGCATGTTAAGCCTTGAAACCCAAGCAAGGGTTTGTCATGGTCCTTCTGTATCAAGCCTAGCGGCCACTTTTGGACGCGGCGCAATGACAAATAACTGGAATGATATCAAAAACGCAAATGTCGTTATTGTCATGGGGGGAAATGCAGCTGAAGCCCATCCAGTTGGATTTAAATGGGCTATTGAAGCCAAAATTACTAACGGAGCAGAACTGATCGCCATCGATCCGCGTTTTCATCGAACGGCTTCTGTTGCTGACCATTATGTCCCAATTCGTTCAGGAACAGATATCACATTTTTACTGGGTGTGATTAATTATTTAATTACCCATAACGAAGTCAACTTTGAATATTTGGTAACCCACAGTAATGCAAGTTTACTCGTACGCGATGATTTCAATTTTGATACCAATACCGGTTTATTTAGTGGTTATGATTCATCTAACCGCCAATACGATCAAACAACATGGGCCTATCAAAAAGATGAAAATGGTTATGCCCTCAGGGATAAAACACTGAGTCATCCTCGTTGTGTTTGGAACCTATTAAAACAACATGTTAGTCGTTATACACCTGAAATGGTCAATAAAGTAACCGGCAGTCCTATTGACAATTTTTTACATGTTTGCCGATCTTTAGCCAGTACTAAAACTAATGATAGAGCTGCGACGTTCTTATATGCTTTAGGGTGGACTCAGCATACTTATGGTTCACAAATTATCCGCACTGCAGCTATGATACAACTTATTTTAGGTAATATTGGTGTAATGGGCGGCGGAATTAACGCCTTACGTGGTCACTCCAATATTCAAGGTTTAACTGATGTCGGTTTATTATCTAACCGTTTACCTGCTTATCTTGATTTACCAAAAGAATCACAAATCACGCTCGCACAATATTTAGAAGAAAAAACACCCAAACCGCTTGGTCCGAGCGAAGTTAACTTTTGGGGCAATTATCCAAAATTCTTTGTCAGTTTTATGAAGTCAATGTACGGCGATAAATCAACAAAAGAGAACGATTGGGGTTTTGATTGGTTGCCTAAGTGGGACAAAACGTATGATGTTTTAAGATTTAGTAAGATGATGCGTGATAAACAAGCTAATGGCTTTATTTGTCAAGGGTTTAATCCACTTGCAGCGCTACCTGATAAAAACAGTATTCGTGAAGGTTTATCCAATCTAAAATTTTTGGTAAGCATTGATCCAATGCCAACAGAGACAGCCGAATTTTGGAAAAACCACGGTGAATCTAATGATGTCGATCCAAGTAAAATCCAAACAGAAGTTTTTAGATTACCATCAAACTGCTTTGCAGAAGAAAATGGCACCATTGTAAACTCTTCTCGATGGTTACAATGGCATTGGGCAGCGGCAAGACCACCTTATGAAGCAATATATGATCCAGAAATTATTGCACGTATCTTCTTAAGAATAAAAGAGCTATATGCCGAAGAAGGTGGTGCGTACCATGAAGCTATCGATAATTTAACTTGGGATTATCAAGACCCTGAAGGTCCAGCTGCCGAAGAGTTATCCAAGGAGTGTAATGGTCGAGCATTAGCAGATTTAACCGATGCTAATGGCAATGTCATACTTAAAAAAGGCCAGTTATTAAGCGGTTTTTCCCAATTAAAAGCCGACGGAACTACGTCTTCAGGTATTTGGATCTTTTGTGGTTCCTGGACAGAACAAGGTAACCAAATGGCAAGACGCGATCCTAGCGATCCATCAGGTAAAGGCGTTCATGCTGGTTGGGCTTGGGCGTGGCCAATGAATCGACGAGTCTTGTATAACCGCGCATCAGCAGATGAAAATGGTAAACCTTACGATCCTAAACGCGTTTTAGTCAAATGGAATGGCTCAAGTTGGGTAGGAAATGATGTACCTGACTTTACCGCAACCTTATCACCAAGCACTGGTGCGGGTGCTTTTATCATGAATAATGATGGTTTAGGTGGACTATTTTGCTTAAATCGACTAGTTGATGGACCATTCCCTGAACATTATGAACCATTTGAAACACCTATTACGACCAATCCTCTGCACCCAAGTCAAATTAGTAGTCCTGTGGCTCGTGCATTTAAAGAGGATTTAGCGCGATTAGGTAATGCTGAACAATTTCCTTATGTGGGTACGACTTATAGTATTACCGAACATTTTCATTTTTGGACTCAGCATGCAAGACTAGCATCAATTACTCAACCTGAACAATTTATAGAGCTGAGTGAAAATCTAGCCAATAAAAAAGGTATTAAACTTGGCGATACCGTAAAAGTCACTTCATACCGAGGCTATATTAAGGCTAAAGCGGTTGTGACTAAGCGCCTTCCAACATTGACTGTTGATGGTAAAGAAATCGAAACCATTGGAATTCCGATCGTTTGGGGATTCACAGGTCAGACTAAGAAAGGATTTTTAGTGAATGAATTAACGCCACATTTAGGTGACGCTAATTCACAAACTCCAGAATATAAATCATTCTTAGTCAATATCGAGAAAGTTACCACTGCGGCATAAAAGGAGGGAAAATTATGTCATTACAAACTCAAGATATTATTCGCCGCTCTGCAACAAATGCATTAACTCCGGCTCCACGAGCTCGAGATTATCAACAAGAAGTGGCTAAATTAATTGATGTAACTACGTGTATTGGTTGCAAAGCATGTCAAGTCGCTTGTAGCGAATGGAATGATTTGCGAGCCGAAATTGGTCATACTGTCGGCGTATATGATAATCCAGCAGATTTAGAACCTAAAGCATGGACGGTAATGCGCTATTCAGAAGTTGAAGTCAATGGTAAATTTGAATGGCTTATTCGTAAAGATGGTTGTATGCACTGTGCCGATCCTGGTTGTTTAAAAGCTTGCCCATCTGAAGGTGCAATCATACAGTATGCGAATGGAATTGTTGATTTTCAATCAGAGCATTGTATTGGTTGTGGTTACTGTGTGGCGGGTTGTCCATTTAATATTCCTCGGGTCAGTAAAGAAGATAATCATTCTTACAAATGCACTTTATGTGTCGATCGCGTAGCGGTTGGTCAAGAACCCGCTTGTGTTAAAACCTGCCCAACTGGCGCTATCCATTTTGGTACAAAGCAAGATATGATTCGCCATGCAGAACATCGAATCGAAGATTTGAAAAAACGCGGTTTTGAACACGCAGGTCTTTATGATCCTCAAGGTGTAGGGGGAACTCATGTTATGTACGTCTTACATCATGCTGATCAACCTGAGCTATACCATGGTTTACCAAAAGATCCACATATTAGCGAAGTTGTTAAATTCTGGAAAGGTGCATGGAAGCCACTTTCAGCTGCTGCGTTTGTTGCAACATTTGGAGGTTTATTGTTCCATTATATGGGTGTTGGCGCAATTGAAGTGGATGAAGAAGACATTGAACATGAAAAACAGGCTGATGCACAAGCCCGAAAACGACTAGGTTTGCCAGCTTTTTCACGAAAAAATACAGCAAATTCATCACAACAGGAGAGCCATCATGAATAAGAAAGGCATGATACTTAGAACACCACTTATTGTTCGCTTCTGTCACTGGTGTATGGTATGTCTGTTTATTTTAACTGCACTATCTGGACTGTCATTATTTTTTCCTTCAATAAAATTATTTGGATTAGTGCTTGGTACCCCGCAATTAGTTAGGGCATTACACCCAATTATTGGCTGTATTGTGTTTGTCCTTTTAATGTTTATGTTTGTAAAACTGGCTCACCATAATATTCCTAATAAGAACGATCTTATCTGGATAAAAAACTTCAAAAAAGTGATTATGGGTAAAGAAGAAGGTATTCCTATTGGCAAATATAATGTGGGTCAAAAGTTTCTATTTTGGTGCATTATGAGTTTAATTTTTGTGTTATTTGTGACAGGAATGATCATGTGGCGCCGATATGTTTCTGATTACTTTCCAATACCAATTGTTCGTTTAGCTATCTTTTTCCACTCTTTTGCGGCAATTTGTTTAATCTTACTTGCTATTGGTCATGCTTATATGGCAATTTGGGTTAAAGGTTCGATTAAAGGAATGATAACAGGCTACGTTTCACGTGCTTGGGCACGAAAAAATCATTCATCTTGGTATGAAGCAGAAATGTCAAAAATATACCAAGAAGAACTTAAAACAAGTACCGAAGCTAAAGAAGCTCAATCGACTAAAATAGAACAAAAGCCCGCTTAATAAAACTTTGTAGATTAAACGCCTAATCTCCGCTGATACTGATCAGCGGAATAAGCTAATTTGGCATTAAGATTTAGATAAAATAATAATTATGGTCATTAATAATGAGTATTAAAATCATCCCTCAGCAGCAACTTGAACAACAAACTATAAACTCTGTTATTAGGCAAATTCCATTATTATTTTATCCCTCACCTAAAACACTGTATATTCGTCGTGCAAAACGACTAAAAGAGTTAGCCGCAAAAAGCACATTCAGTGATTATCTTAACTTTTGTGCAGCAATAGCTGAGCAACAAGCTAATTTAGTTAAACACAATCCAATTAATATTGAGATTGTAAACATCAAAAACAGTGAATATCCGCCATTAAGTTTAGCCAATCTTCCTTTATCGACCTTTTGGCAAGATTATCTAAATCAGTTATTCACGCTAATGACTAACACAACCGAACAAGTTACTTCAGTTATACACCAGCTGAAACAAAATAGTACACAACAATTACAAGAAAAAGCACTTCATTTACTCAATGGTGAGTTTGAATGTGTAGCAGGGAATGAAGCAGTATTTATCTGGTCTGCTTTATCGGTTTATTACTGCCAACTTGCCAGCCAAGTTAAAGGTAAAGCGATAGCAGAAAGCACAGATAAAAATTGGCTATGTCCAGTCTGTAATAGTATGCCTGTTGCCAGTATTATCCAATTAGGTAGTAATAATGGTTTACGATATTTACATTGCAGTTTATGTGAAAGCGAATGGTATGTACCTAGAATAAAATGTACTAGCTGTGACAATATGAAAGATATTCAATACTTTTCATTAGATAATGAATTAGCTGCAACAAAAACGGAGTGTTGTGATGCTTGTCACAGTTACTTAAAAATTTTAGATCAAGATAAAGATCCTCACATTGAAATCGTTGCTGACGATATTGCTTCCTTAATATTAGATATTAAAACTGAAGAAGAAGGATATGCCAAAAGTGGGATAAACCCATTTATATTTGCCCAATAAAAAACCAAGTGTAAAAGCGTTATTCATTAAAGTTATCTAAGCTAGATTTCTAATATAACTTACATTTTTGAGGATTTTATAAATACAACTTAACTTTTTTTATTAATAAGGCTAGAATGACACTATTGTACTAGTTGATGAGTGTATTTTATGAAGCGCTTTATTTTATTGATAATATTGTTTTTGCTTACGCCTTTTTTTAGTTTTGCCGATTCGATAAAAAATGTAGCTATTACCGCGATAGTTGAACATCCCTCATTAGATCAAATTCGTGATGGTGTAAAAGATGAGTTAACTAATAGTGGCTTTAAATTAAATGAGAATTTAACTGTGCAATATAAAAGTGCACAGGGTAGCAGTGCAACAGCAGCTCAAATAGCACGGCAATTTGTCGCGGCAAAACCTGATGTGATTGTTGCTATTGCCACACCTAGTGCTCAAGCAACTGCGGCAGCGACTAAACAAATCCCAATCGTTTTTGCTGGCATTACCGATCCGATTGCAGCTAAATTAGTTAAAAATTGGCAGCCTACAGGTACCAATATTACCGGTGTTTCTGATTACCAAGAAATTGGACCACAAATTGATTTTATGAAGAAGATCGTTCCTAACATGAAGTCAGTTGGTTATATTTATAGCCCAAGTGAAATTAACTCAACTGTTGTATTAAAAAATCTTCAAACACAGCTAGCCGCACAAAATATGATACTTTTTGCAGTTCCCGCACAGCGAACAGCAGATATTTCAACAGCCGCAAATACGTTAAAAGGTAAAGTTGATTTAATCTATACAACTACCGATAACAATGTCGTTTCAGCCTATGAGTCGTTAGTTAAATTTGCGAATGAAAATAAAATTCCACTTTTAGCATCATTTCCTGATGCCATAGAGCGAGGAGCCGTCGCCGCTTATGGTATGAGTTATTACGATGTTGGTCGACAATCGGGAAAACTTGTGGTTAGAATATTAAAGGGCGAAAAACCAGGTAACATTGCTCCCGAAATAGGGCAAGCATTACAGTTAGTGATTAACCTTGATGCGGCTAAAAAACAAGGCATTACGTTACCAACCGACGTTATCCAATCTGCTTATAAAGTTATTGGGCAATAGCTAATTCCTACAATAAATTTCTTCACAATATTGCTCACTATAGTGAGCAATAATCATGCAAAAACTCATTGATATTCAATATAGAATGTAACATATATAATTAATCATCATCTATAGATAATAACTAAGATTAGAGAAAATAATTAAGTTTTGCACTTAACTTGTAATGAAATATTTACACTCATAACTATTTTTCAGTGTAGATATTTATTCAGTTTTGCTTTATAGTAACTGAATATTCAGTTTGGTTGTAAAAAAAATATTACAGGAGTACTCATATGCGTAATTCTATTATAAAAATTTGTATGCTACTCGGTTTATCGGCAGTCGCTTTTTTATCTTCGGCAGAGCCACAAAATGAACAAAAATACGTTGCTATCACTGCAATTGTTGAACACCCAGCATTAGACAATGTTCGTAAAGGGGTTGAAGATGAATTAAAAGAGAGTGGTTATATTGCAGGTAAAAACTTGAAATTACAATTTGCCAGCGCACAAGGTAGTAGTGCTAATGCTGCCCAAATTGCTAAACAGTTTGCTGCAAGTAAACCCGATGCTATTGTCGCAATTGCCACACCTAGCTCGCAAGCGTTAGTTGCAACAACGAAAACGATTCCGATTGTTTTCACAGCAGTTACCGATCCTGTCGCTGCAAAATTAACGCCAAGTTGGGAAGCGTCAAAAACAAATGTCACAGGTGTATCTGACGCGCTATCATTAGATTCTCAAATAGAAATGATGTTAAAGATTAAACCTGATGCAAAAAATATTGGTTACGTTTATAGCCCAAGTGAAGTGAACTCAACAATTGTTCTTAAAGCATTGCAAGTGGCTTTAGATAAACGCGGAATGAAAATTATTGCCGCCCCAGCCCAGCGGACTTCTGATATCTCAACTGCAGCTAGAAGCTTAAAGGGTAAAGTTGATATGATTTATACAACAACCGATAATAATGTTGTTTCCGCTTATGAAGCTTTAGCCAAAGTTGCTAATGAAAGTAAAATTCCTTTATTGGCATCCGATCCCGATTCTGCTGAGCGAGGCGCGATTGCCGCTTTGGGTATGAGTTATTACGATCTAGGTCGACAAGCTGGTAAAATTGTCATTCGTATACTCAATGGAGAAAAACCAGGTGATATTCCACCTCAAATTGGTAATGTTACCCAATTAACAATTAATAAAAAAGCTGCAGAACGCCAAGGCGTGACATTATCTGAAGATGTATTAAAATCTGCAGCAAAAGTTGTCGAAAAATAATTTTTTACTCTTTCAACACCTAACCGCCGACTTTGGCGGTTACTTTTAATGGATCGTTTTCATGTCTTTTGAATTTTTATTAGGCTCAATTGGAATTGGACTTATTTATGCACTGGTTAGTTTAGGTGTATTTATCTCATTCCGTTTACTTGATTTTCCTGATCTTACTGCCGATGCCAGTTTTCCACTTGGCGGTGCTGTTTGTGGATTATGTATCTATATCGGTATCGATCCTTGGATAGCTACGTTATTAGGTATGTTTGCTGGTTGTATTGCAGGTGCATTGACAGGCATACTGTATGTCAAACTCAATATATTACAATTACTTTCTAGTATTATTGTAATGATTGGACTTTACTCGATCAATTTACGAATTTTAGGTATTGGACCTTATATCATGGGTGAAACACCTAAAATGGCTGGTTCGCCTAACCTCTCTTTATTGGATGCTAGAACAATATTTTCGCCTTTCATTACCGAAGATTACAGTAATCAATATATCGTCCAACCATTAATGGTATTAGGATTTGTCATTGTGTTGTGGATAATACTAAATTTATTTTTAAACACACAGATGGGGTTAGCATTACGAGCAACCGGAACAAATCAAAGAATGGCCAAATCTCAAGGTATTCCGACAGGAGAGATAACTATTTTAGGCATGGCTATATCAAATGGTCTAATTGCACTTGGTGGATCGTTGTTTGTGCAAACTCAAGGGGGGTCTGATATCACCATTGGTGTGGGAACAATTGTTATTGGACTTGCTTCTATTATCATTGGTGAAAGTATATTTCCAACTAAACGCATTTGGGCTGTAATGCTTGCGGTTATTTTTGGTTCTATTTTGTATCGATTATTTATTGCCTTTGCCCTAAGTAACGAATTTTTACAAAATATAGGTGTAGGTACAGAAGATTTAAATCTTATTACTGCAATATTAGTTGTGCTTGCTTTGGTTCTACCTAAACAGCTAAAAAAGCATTCAAAGAAAAGAGGAAGTAAACATGATTAAAGTTGGAGAATTGCAATTAACTTTTAATCAGGGTACGCCGATTGAAAATCATGTATTACGCGGATTAAATCTTAATATTAGTGAGGGAGAATTTGTTACTATTATAGGAAGTAATGGTGCGGGAAAAAGCTCACTACTTAATGTAATTAGTGGCGATTTATTTGTTGACTCAGGTAGTATTATTATAAATGGACAAGATGTTACGCGTTGGCCAGCATGGAAAAGAGCGGGTATGGTTGCTAGAGTATTTCAAGATCCGATGGTAGGGACTTGTGAGAATTTAACTATCGAAGAAAATCTCGCTATTGCCTACAACCGTGGACATCGTTTTACCCTATCACCAGCGCTAAACCGTAAACTACGTATCTTATTTAAAGACAAATTAGCTACTTTAAATTTAGGGCTTGAAAATCGATTATCCGATATGATGGGTTTGCTATCTGGTGGACAGCGACAGGCAGTGAGTTTATTAATGTCAACATTACAACCTTCAAAAGTATTATTACTTGATGAACATACTGCTGCACTCGATCCTAAAACAGCACAATTTGTTTTAGAACTAACTAATGATATTGTTTCTAAAAACCGTTTAACAACAATAATGGTAACACATTCAATGAAACAAGCTTTAGAATATGGTAATAGAACAGTGATGCTTCATCAAGGGCAGGTGGTACTTGATGTCTCAGGAGAACAACGCGATAAACTAACCGTTACTGATTTATTAGATATGTTTGAAAAAACACGAGGCGAAAAAGTCACTGACGATGCCCTACTTTTAGGTTAATAATTATGATAAGCAATATTTTTAATTAAAATATTGCTTTCTTTACTCAAAAGAATCCTTCTATACGCGTTTAGTATCTTATTTTTTCCTATCACATTTTCTCCAAACATCGTATAGTATGAACACAAATTACTTGTTTATATTCATCAATAATAAGTAAAAACAGCTATTTTATTAAGGAGAAAATATGAAAAAAACACTATTATCTTTAGCACTTATCACATTAACCTCAACTGCTTTTGCCAACGAACCAGTCAAATCAGTAGAAAATGCAGCAGCTGACGTAAATCAAAATACAAAAACATTCCACGGTAAAAACCACTTACCATTAAATCACCAAAAACCGTTGTTGGATATTACAATTACTAGCAATAATCCAGAAGAAACCATCAAAAAAATTACAACATTCTTTCCAGAAGAGAAAGGAAAACAATATAGTGTGCATGTTTCTATTAGTGAGTTGCCTGAATTGAATGATAATACTCAAAAACCACAAACAGAAAAAACACCTGAAACTAACACCCCAGAAAATAATGCACAAAATTAATGATTATTGAATTAAAAAGCCCAATATTAATTGGGCCTTTTTATCTGTGTTTAAAACACGTTGATAATTTTTCACGGACTATCATTAGCGCAAACCCTAATAAATTTTTGCCACACCACGTTAATGGATTATCAATATTTGGGGCATCTTGGGATAAACCGATTCCCCATATGTTATCAACTGGACTCGCTTCAACTAAAATACGTTGTTGAGTAGCTAGTAAAAAATTAGCTAATTGTTGATTTTGCGAAAATTTGGCTAAGTTACCTTTAATAACGATAGATAAACACTGCTCTTCCCATATTTAAGGTATAAATCCTGTTATTTGACGGCCAAGCGCCTTAGCCAAACCAGGATTATTTGCATTTAGGATATCTTGTAACATCTTTTGATCGTTAAATAATCTCGCTTTTTCTGCCATCATATAATGCTCAGCCGTTGCATAATCAATACCGTCAATGTTGAAATGGCTTGGATACCATTGACTAAAACAGGACTTGGTAATAATGGATGCGGGTTCCTTCTGTTTATGGCTCCAAAAATATAGATATTTGAAACGCTCTCCATTGCTATAACGTTGACATAATTGGTAAATATCCATAGTGCGTTCCTTTGTTCTAGATTAACATATTATAATAATTATGTTTTATAGTAACAATTAAACACATGAATTAGCTTGCTAATATTACCGCTTATAAATATTGAGTGAATCATAACCGCATAGAAAATAAAGCATAAATTAACATTAAATAAATCAAGAAGTATAACTCGATAATAAATACCTAGATTAATTGAGATATGACTAAACAAGTTGAATAAAAAATGAAAATTAAAATAGATAACTTAATTTTTGATTAGCAAAAACAGAGGAAATTGAGATCTTCTTATTTTATAAAAATAATAAATAACATAGTGCTTAGTAAATCAATATCTAGCTACATTTAAAACGGGGTAATAATTTCAAAATCATCGACCCGCTGCGTCACTTATCATCTATATTACCGTAAAAGCAAAAAAGCCCAGCATCTCTGCTGGGCTCTCGCGCTAATTTAAAAGTCTGGCGGCACCCTACTCTCACATGGGTAATACCCACACTACCATCGGCACTACGGCGTTTCACTTCTGAGTTCG
>NZ_JAFNON010000009.1:0-96680 GCF_026536245.1 Gilliamella sp. B2824
GTTTGGCACCAATCATGTTTGGTGATGAAACCTTTGGTGATAGAATTTATAACGAATCATCAGGGGATAACGATAGCAACAATAATAAATTGGGAGGTGCAGGGGCTATTACAGCAAGTGGTGCGCCAGGTTTGCCTCCTGATGATGAAGATAACAATAATAGCAAGAAAAATAATGAAAACTATCAAAATGAAAAGCAACAAAAACGATTTGATGAGTTAAAAGACATTTATAATAAAGATAATTCTAAAACTGATTTAGAGATTGATGGTCAATTAATTAAACAAAATGGTGGGAATCGTTACAGTACTCGAATTTATGAAAGTCAAAATTTGTCAGATAAACAAATATATAATTATGCAGAGGAATTAGCTGGACAACCTTTGACGAAGGTTAAAGATGGTATTTATACCGCACGTCTTCAAGATGGAACTAATATTACATTAAGAAATGTATCCAATTCAAATACGGGCGCTCGTTGGACTATTGATATAAAAAATAACCCAACGTTATTAAGATTATATAATGGACTTAATAAAGCTGAAATAAAATTTAAGTGAGAAAATTATAAATATGATAAAAGAAACTGAGTATAACTGTGTGGTTGATTGTGCAGAACAACAATCATTAAATGGGTTATGGGCGTATATTGCACCAAATATGTTGCCGTCCTTAAAAGTTACTGGAAACGAGATTCCATTCCAAAAAAGAAAAGCGTTATTTTTTTATTTTGTTCATAGATTACTAAAAGAAGGTCGTCTTAAGTTAGCAAAAAATGGACATCTTCTATCGGGGTCAATAGACGATCAAATAAAATTATTTTATAACGCTTTTCCAAAAACGGCAGATGGAATGTTTGATAAACAAAAATTAATGGATGACTATTGGTTTTTTGATGATTCTTGTCCGGCGGAAGCCGTCTGGGTTTTGGATGATGGTTCTTTAGAATGGACTTAGGTAGTGAGTTCACAATAAATTATCTTCTAACTATGCGATCTGCTTCGCAAGTTCGACAATTAACTTGCCCAGCCAATCTTAATTATAACAGGGCCGCCTACATAAAAGCCGAATTGCTCCAGCCACCTGCCTTTAATGGTCAGTTGTGGTCTTGGGTTGGGTTTTGTGTCTTATGGCACGTAACTCACGGTATAAAACCGCTTAGTGGATTGTGGTTAGCAGGTTAGCGGTGCGTCAGCACTGTTAACCTGCGCTGATTAATGTTACTGTTTGTTTTATTATCTATTCATCCTTCTTTTTAGCCAGCCTTGCTGAGCCCCAGCGCCTTGCCTGGTATTTGACAATCATTCCTTCCAGGGCTTCTTTATGAATTATATCAATCAGGCAATTTATCTGCCGATGAATATTTCCAGTTAGTCTCATCTTATGCAAGTTCGATGCTTGAAGGAATTCAAGAAGGTCAAACCGATAATGCCAAAAATCACCGCTTTATGGATTGGGATATTTATGATGCTTCCGGAAGCGATTGGATACCGTCAAACATTATATCTAACCCTTATTTATCAGGAGTAAGAGGATTAATTTTATTAAAACAATGGCGAGTTGAAGGATTATCTGAATCACAAATCCAAGAAAGATTTTTAAAAGATAACATATTAGGTGCTTTTGGCTCTGGTCCTGATATTAATGAAATTGTTCATCAGGTTCGTAATGGCGGTTTGAGTGTTGATGATGCACTAAGACTAGCAACATTGACTGTTTATGGAAAAGTGACAGACAATGCAAGCAAAGGTAAAAATGTTACCGGAAAAGAGACTGATGCCAACAAACCATTAGACAAAACAGATTTAGAGCTACAACACGGAAAAGGCAATGTTGAACAAGGTGGTGGAAATTATAAAGAGACTAAGGATAAAATACTGGATAATCAGGACACCAATCAGAAAGCTAATGAAAGTAGTAATTTTGGTGAACATGTAAAAAAAGAACAAGAGATTAACGCTGGAAAGGGGAATGGTGCACACAGTCCAATTGTTCCTGGTGGAGGACTAGCTGCTCATGAAGCAGCCGGGGGGCATCTAATTGCCAGACATGTTGGAAAAACAGAAGCGGAGTTATTGAATAGAGTGTCTACAGGAAATGTAAAAACAGCATCCTCATTTACAGACAGAGCGACAGCTGAAGCTATTACAAGCAAAGCGATTGATGCAAATCAATCTAAGATAAATGACTATTTATCAGGAAGCCAAAAAGGCTATTTAGAGATCGACTATAAATCATCATCGACAATAGGTATTAGTGTTTCAAAAGGTCAAACTAGTGCAACTCAGGTATCAAACGCTAGAATTATTATAGCTAGAGATCCTTCAATGCCTACTGGTTATAGAATTATTACGGGGTACCCAACACCATGATTGCAACAGAAAAATATCCTGCATTATCTTATTATTTGAGATGTTATTTGAATCAAGATTTTGAAGAAATCTTTGGGGGGGCTAAAGAAGCTTTGTTGTCCTATAAAAAGACAGAAACTAATGAAGAACAACACGAAATGATAAAAGAAATTCAATCGTTGATCGAATCTTCATATAATGAAAAGGAATTACAAAGAATTATATTAGATGATATTGACTGTAATTATTATTATCTGAATGAGTGGCCATCATGTAAAGATTGGTTATTACATATGCTATCCATTTTACGGAATTTATAGTGGTAAATAATTTGCATCTAGTTATTTATAAATCATGAATTATAAAATTAATGAATCCCCGCCTTAACCAGTGGGGCTCTTCTTACCTATTTTTAGATCTGTATCGCAAGTTCAATAATCAATTTGCCCTGTTCAATCTTAACGATAAAGGGCAGCCCACATAAAAGCCTACCTGCTCCAGCTACCTGCCTTTGATTGTTAGTTGTGGTCTTGGGTTGGGTTTTGTGCCTTATGGCATGTAACCGAGGTATAAAACCACCTAGCCTTCACTGCGGATAAATCAAAAAACCGGTTAGATACGGGCACCATTGGCTTTAGTGATATCGAAAACAAAGCGGACTATCAAGTGAGCAGTGTTTCTGGCTCTGTAGGTGCAAGTAAAGGCGGGGGAGGATTGTCCCCAACAGGAGGTGCACCACAAATTTATCAGCATGGCGATAAATCCTCAAACATAACGCATTCAGCAATAGATAATAGTGAGTTAATTATTCATGATAGAAAGAATCAAATTTTGGAAGTGAATTAATATGTTAGATTTAAAGATAGTCGTTCATAAGTATTTGAAGTAAAGTACATGGTATTTTTCACCAAATTCTCAACAAGTTGAGATAAATATGCGTTATGTCATATTAATAAAAAAACAGTTATTGAATTGATTAATTGTAATATATAGTCCGCCTCCAACAAAAAGCACTACTTAAGACTACATCAACGTTTTTTTATGTATATTTTATCGCATGTTAATTATTAAATCAGGTAAGAATTAACACTGATCGAATGTAAACATACAAAACAAAAATACAAATAAAAATTTTTTAATCGAAAATATACATGCATCAATTAAGCTCAAATGTGGCAAACAAATCTCGACATTCAATACTTTTACAACCATAATGAAAACGCATCAAAAAAACACATAGACACATTTTACATAGCTTATTGAAAAATAACAAAAATAATAATACCTAATAGGAATAATAATGATGAAAGTTTTTAAATTGTTTATAGTAACCTGTAGTATGTTAAGCCTAATTTCTTGTGCTAATAGAGAGTCACTACCTAGAACAACAATTGTAAATACCGATACAATAACGTTAAATAATGGCACAACAGTTGATATTTTAACTGAAAACGCGATTAATGGTGACGTTGTAGACGATACAAATAATTATTTAAATATTGTCTCTCGTGCAGATACAGCAAAAGTTGTCGGATTAAAGGTTCTTGAATTTGCCACACTATTCCTTGATGGGACTGGTAGCGGTAGTATTGATGGTTTTTCAAAAGAGGATTTAAAAGGCAGTTATATCAATTCGGTTCCAAATAAAACTATGGATTATTTAACCCCACAGTTATATACAATAATTAAAAAATTCGATGCTAATAACCAAAAAGACAATGTTATAACCATACAACCTTATAAATTTAAATTAATTTATGATGGATTAACCGATAATAAATATAATTTTATTTATAACACCACTATACGTACTAACGGATTTCGTTTTGATTGTTCTGAGCAAAACGATCTGACACCAGAAGAGAGAACTAAGCCCTTTAATGAATGGGAGATCAATAATTATCAATTAGTACAAGATACTGCCAGTAAAGCAATTAATGCCTGTATAAACCGATTAAAATCAGAGCAAAATATGACTAATTTTGAAAATGCGCTAAAATAGAGAATTAATTAAGTTAATTTTTTATAACATCCTGACCAGGTAAAAAATAGTTAATATCTGGTCATTAATTTATTAAATCAGCTTAGTTAGTTGCTACTATTTTATAGTGTCACCGTGACTGACTAGTTTAATTCCTTATTATCTTCAATATTAATTAGTCACTGTTAACTTTATAATACCCAAAACTAAACCTGTGCTGTTCTTTTAGCTAAAATTAGCTTTCTATTCGCATTAGATGATAATTTATTGCATAATACACCACGTATTGAATACATAACATAAGTTAGGAATTATTATGGAACTTCTGTGCCCTGCTGGATCTTTACCTTCACTAAAAGTGGCAATTGATAATGGCGCTGATGCTGTTTATATCGGTTTGAAAGATGACACTAATGCTCGTCATTTTGCCGGTTTAAACTTTAATGAGAAACGATTATTAGAAGCTTCAGACTATGTGCATAAGCGTGGTAAAAAATTGCATATTGCGATTAATACTTTCGCTCACCCTGAAAACTTTGAGCGCTGGCAACATGCGGTAGATACCGCAGCTAATATCGGCGCTGACGCATTAATTATTGCAGATCTGGCCATGCTTGATTACGCAGCAGAGAAGTATCCAAATCTTGAACGTCATGTGTCGGTGCAAGCGTCGTCAACCAATGAAGAATCAATTAAGTTTTATTATAATAATTTTCACGTACATCGTATTGTTTTACCCCGCGTTTTATCTATGCATCAAGTAAAACAACTTTCACAAGTTTCACCGGTTCCTTTAGAGGTGTTTGCTTTTGGTAGTTTATGTATTATGGCTGAAGGTCGCTGTTATTTATCGTCTTATTTAACTGGCGAATCACCTAATACCGTTGGCGCCTGTTCACCCGCAAAATTTGTACGTTGGGAGGAGACCGAAAAAGGTCTTGAGTCCCGTTTAAATAATGTGTTAATTGACTGCCATAAAAAAGGTGAAAACGCCGGCTATCCAACCCTTTGCAAAGGGCGTTACTTTGTTGGTAATGAACTTTATCACCCAATTGAAGAACCGACGAGCTTAAACACTATCGAATTATTACCCGAACTGTTTGCAGCCAATATTGCATCAGTTAAAATTGAAGGGCGACAGCGTAGTCCGGCTTATGTTGAACAAGTAACAAAAGTCTGGCGCCAAGCGATAGATCGCTATAAAGCAAATCCTCAAACATTTCAGGCAGAAAAAAGTTGGATGGATACACTTGGTTCGGTTTCTGAGGGAACGCAGACAACATTAGGTGCATACCATCGCAAATGGCAATAATGTGATATTGGTCGACTTAAAACACCACAATAAAACATTTAAAAAAGATTTAATCTTTTTTAAATCGCTTCTTTTTTAAAGAAATGATGTCGATTAACAATTATTATTAATCATTTTTAACAATAAAATATCAATATAGTGAGCAAAACTATGAAATACGCATTAGGTCCAGTGCTTTATTATTGGCCTAAAATCGAAACTGAAGCTTTTTATCACGCAGCTAAAGATAGTGAGGCTGATATTATTTATATGGGTGAGACCGTATGCACTAAGCGTCGTGAAATGAAAGTGGCTAATTGGTTAGAATTAGCAAAGCAGATCGCAAAATCAGGTAAGCAAGTTGTCTTGTCAACACTTGCACTACTCGAAGCCCCTTCAGAACTTAATGATTTACGACAATTAGTTAATAATGGCGACTTTTTAGTTGAGGCGAATGACTTAGCTGCAATTAATATAGCGCAAGAACATAAATTACCCTTTGTAGCAGGCCCTGCGATTAATTGCTATAACGCTTTAACCTTAAAATTATTACAACAACAAGGTATGATACGTTGGTGTATGCCGGTTGAACTGTCACGTGATTGGTTAACTAATGTGCTTAATCAATTTGATGGTTTACATATTGAACGAAAGTTTGAAGTTGAAGTGTTTAGTTACGGCTATCTACCTTTAGCGTATTCAGCGCGTTGTTTTACTGCAAGATCAGAAGATAAGCCTAAAGATAAATGTGAAACTTGTTGTATCAAATATCCGGTTGGTCGAGAAGTATTTTCTCAAGAACAGCAAAAGGTCTTTGTACTAAATGGCATTCAAACACAAAGTGGTTATTGTTACAATTTAGGAAATAATCTTAAAGACATGAAAGGACTTGTCGATATCGTTAGAATTTCGCCACTTGGGCTAGCAACACTCGACATTGTTAAGCAATTTAAAGCAAATGAAGATGGATCACATCCATTAAACATTGAACATAAACGAGATTGTAATGGTTACTGGAATGGTATCGCCGGACTTGAACTCAGCCAATAAACATTTTTCGCCTAAACAATTTAGAGCGGATTTTCCAGCATTAACTAGCGAAAGTGTTTACCTAGACTCAGCAGCAACCGCACTCAAGCCTAAAGCGATGATTGATGCAACGGTGCAATATTATACCCATAATACGGCAACTGCTGAGCGTAGTTTACATCACGATGCGGTAAAAGTGACAGAAGCAATCAAGCAGGCCAGACAAAATGTTGCTGATTTAATTGCAATCAAAAACAGTAGTGAAATTATTTGGACCAAAGGGGCGACTGAATCAATTAACTTAATTGCACAAAGCTATGCTCGCCCTTTATTGAAGCCGGATGACGAAATTATTGTCAGTGAATTAGAGCATCATAGCAATTTATTACCTTGGCTAATTGTTGCGCAGCAAACCGGGGCCAAAATTATAAAATGGTCGTCCAATGTTGATGAACTGACATCACTACTTTCATCACGAACTAAAATTGTAGCTATCACGCAAATGTCAAATGTCACTGGATTTTGCCCTGATTTAGTCGCTATAAGTCAGTTAGTACATCAATATAACGCTATTTTAGTGGTTGATGGTGCCCAAGGTATTGTTCACCAACCGATCAATGTAGAAGCACTTAACATTGATTTTTATGCTTTTTCTGCCCATAAATTATATGGTCCAACAGGTCTAGGTATTTTATATGGTAAAAAAGCATTACTTGAACAAATGGCGGTTTGGCAAGGTGGGGGCAAAATGTTAAAAAAGGCATCATTAACAGAATTTGTTGTGGCAGATCTACCTTATAAGTTCGAAGCAGGTACCCCTAATATTGCTGGAATTATAGGATTTGATGCCACACTGCAATGGCTTAAAAATTGGTCATTGGCTCAACTTGAGCAATATACAGATCAATTATCTCAGTATGCTAAAACACAGTTAACACAATTAGCTAATATCAAGTTTTACAGCGTTGATAATAGCCCCATTATTAGTTTTAATATTAATCAAATTCACCACAATGATATCGCGATTTTATTAAGTGAGCAGCAAATTGCTATTCGAACTGGCGAGATTTGTGCCCAGCCTTTGATGAGCAAATTAGGTTGCCAAGGCGTGATCCGTATATCGCTCATGCCATATAATAACCAGGAAGATATTGATAAATTCATTACAGCATTAAAAAATGCGATGGAGGTATTGAGTTAACTATAGCCTAAAACATAGGCATTAGCTTAATCTATTTGATAATTAATCAGCGATAAAAGGGTTTAATTATGCTATCACCGCAAACGTTAACTGAATTATTTTTAGCACAACAAAACTGGCAAGATCGTTATCGTCAGTTAATTATACTGTCCAAACAGTTACCTGATTTTCCAGACGAACTCAAAACCGAGCAAAACCTAGTACAAGGTTGTGAAAATCGAGTATGGTTAACTTGGCAAAAACAACCAGATGGTACATTTATTTTTCAAGGCGAAAGTGAAGGTAGGATTGTAAAAGGGTTATTGGCTATATTGATTATATTGGCAAACAATAAAACAGCCCAGCAAATTAGTAATATTGATTTTCTAGCTGTTTTAAATAAGCTCAAAATTACTGATGAATTAAGCCCTTCACGTTTACACGGATTAAGCCAATTAATTACTCGGATTCAATCTATAGGTTAATTGCAATTAAAATGGGGAGTCAGTTCCCCATTTAATCATCAGATAAATTAATTTTCTGGAGAGGTAAAAAGCGTAATTACCTTTTTAACGCCATCAACTTTACTTGCGACATCAGCAACAGATTTGCCTTCTTGCTCAGTAACAATACCGATTAAAAAAACTTCTCCGTTTTCGGTCACAACTTTTATTTTACGTGCTTTTGTTTCAGCGTTAAAAACTAATTGAGATTTTACTTTGGTAGTGATCCACGCATCATTGGTCATGGTACCTGCATCAACAGGCTCACCAACACGAATTTGATTATAAACTTTTTTTATCCCTTCAACTTCATGGGCTAAGCTATCCGCTTTTTCTATTTGTTCATTTGTTGCCTGACCAGTTAAAAGAATATTGCCATCATAAGCAGTTGTTGCAATATGGGATCCAATAAATGTAGATGCGTTATCTTTTAACTTCATGCCCATACGTGAATTGAGTGTAGTGTCATCAACTTGTGTTCCTGCTGTTCGTGGATCTGAAGCCACTTTAGCTGTAGCACCCGCTCCTGCGCCAATTACGGCAGCAACACAACCTTGCAACATAAACACACCAAATATGAATATTGCAAATAAAGCAATTTTTTTCATGGTGACTCCTTTTTATTTATTGCTTCTTAGTAATCAAATAGTGATTACTTTGCTTTTATTATGCCTTGTTGACATTGATTTGCAAAATATAATTACCGTAACTGCAACAAGTCTAAGATTCATTTCGCTCAATCAAAAGGATTTTTAAAATATATCTAATCCCATTAATTTAAATAACAATTTCGTTTTTTAGCTTAAATCTGCTATCTTTTTATATTAAATAATATAAGTAATGATATAAATAAAAAATATGAATCAAGATATTATCGATTGGTTATATGGATTGTCAGCACCGATGGTTGTATTACATAAAGATAAGGGTGCCAGTTATACTTCACCATTTTTTTATCCTCAACAAGATTTTGTTGATATGAGCGAAAGTTGGGGGATTGATTCTCGAGAAACTTTACTAAATTGCGTGTTTGATATGGTCGATGATGGGCATGCTTCAACACTGTCTCACTATTATTTTATCTATTCACGATATGCAGAATTTGACTGGTGTAAGTATTATAACGAGCAAACTGACTACCAAAAAGTGTTGCTTGATTTTGTTAAACAAACCTTTCCTATATGTGGTGTAGCTAGCATCAGAAGTTGGGATTATGCACGGATGGCCTATATTTTACGTAATGGTATCACAAACAAATATATCACCGAACAAGAAGCATTATGGATTCTATTCAGAATTGGTATTCGTGCCCAATATTATTATAGCTCTTGGCAACATTATTTCACCAGTTGGTTTATTGGTTATCAGTATTGGATATCACTAAATAATAAAGAAAACTTAGAATTACTACGTTGCGAATTATCCAGAGCTTCAAACGCGCATACCATGACCAATTTATATTCAGACTTACAAGCACCATTTAACTGCTTACCTTGGTTTATTGATTTGGATGATCAACAAAAACCTGAATCATTAATGGAGTATCAATGGTCATGAATGAAGATATTTGGCATTTATTAGGAATTGTTCCAACAAAAGATATTGGAGTTATTCGTCAAGCATATCGAACTAAGTTACCTGATTATCATCCTGAAAGGGATCCTGAGGGGTTTAAAGCGTTACGTCAAGCCTATGACAATGCAATACTGTATGCACAATCCACCGAAACAGTAATTGATCAACCACAAGCAGAATCTGAAGTAAAACCAAACGATCCTTTAAGTGACGAACAAATTCAAGCAAATGAAATTTGTGCTGCTTATCAAGCGCTATTAAACGATCCTAACCGTTGTTACAAAATTGATGAGTGGCAAAAATTTATTGGTTCGTTTTATGATTATCCAATGGCGGTAATAGATATCGCCAAATGGCAATTGCTAGAAATAAGTTATGAAACTACCAATATATCACAATCATGTGTTAACTTATTAGCCGAAAATTTGCGTTGGCGACAACAACTCATCAGCCAATATCCCGATCAATATGAACACTACAACAATTTTTTAAAATATCTTGAGGGTGGGGATTTTTTTGATTACACCGCCTTACCCACAACGAATAAGCCAATACAAAATGTCACAATTGAGTATGTGTATAATGCCAAATGGATATATTGGGAGCAACGTTCGGCGGACCTTTACGCCTATTTACAACAAGATACTGTTATTTATTTGCCTGATGATAAAACATTGATGCTTGCTTTAAGCTACTGGCATTGTGTGGCTGAATTAGAAAATCAAGCAATTTTAGACTATGCGCTATCAGCAATAACACAACCAGATCAAGCTGAATATTTAATTATTGAATGGAAATATATCGCGGCAAATCAATATACTTTACTCAATAATAAACAGCAGGCTTTACAAGCTTGGATTGATCTTTACCATTCAGGGCATTATGTAGAAAAAGCAGAAAGTTGGATTGCGGGTTGGTGTGCATATTATGCTAGTAATTACCTGCCATTATTATTTGTTGCGCTTAATGACTCTTACTGCCTTGAAGTAGATAAAACTGACAATTATCTATTTACCATTCCACAATTTACACCAACCACCATCGCTCGATTAGCCAAAATTGATCCGAGCGAATATAGCACGGAGATTGCAGATTTTATTAATTGGGCTTTAAGTACAAACTGGAATTACCGACAAATCTTATCAATGTTATTACTTGATGATGGTAGCAATCGCTTATTGCGTTTATATCGTCATGCCATCATGTTACGGCACGGTAACGAAACAATGTTACAACAAATTTTAGATGAACAGAGCGATGATCCATTTGAACAATTTATTCTGACTAATTTAAAGCGACAAGCTAAACAACATTTAGCATGGCTATCAAGACTTACGCCAGTGAAAGAGTTCAAAGCTTGGCTCTATGATAATAATGAAAACTTACCTATTCCCGCTAGATTTGATCCAGATGAAAATGGCGATCAGTTTTTATATAGCCGGTTGTTCCTTGATAGGTTTGATCATTTACCTGACATCGCAATATTACATCTTTATAAAAATCTAAACTACACCCATATGGAGATGTATGACTGGGTTGTATATTTTAAATTTCAAAATGTTTATCAATTACCCTCACCACCCAATGACAACACAATATTTTACAACAAAAATAACTATTGGCAGTGGTATCGTGAATGTATCTTGGCGCTAGCCATTGTTAACTCGCCTTTTAAAACCGCTCAATACCTGCAACAACACAGTAATACCTTTAATTTATCGAATAATAATGCACTTAAACCCATTATAGATATTTTCAAAAATCCAAAATGGCAAACAAGCGATGAATTATACAGTTTGATTAATAATGATAATAAATTGATTAATAGTATGTTAATCAGTTATCCCGATTCGATAGAGTCTTTTATTGATGAGCCAAACAACGTTGATTTTAATGATATTGAGCAAAAATTAGCACACTCATGGCATGCAAAATTAAAAAATGGCAATCGAATTTATTTAATGTTTTTATATAAGATTGTCTTAAATAAACCTTCGCAAGCTAAACAGCTAGATCAAATACTAAAAAACTTTGCTGGTGATGATAAAGCATTAATCAAAGTAGCAACTAATTTGCAGAAAAGCGGGGATTTACCTTATTTGAATAACTTCAAACAAAACGCCAGCCATCACCAACCAGCACAATTGATACAGTCAATGATTGCACTTTTATCTCAAAAATATGGTATATGCTCAGAAACTGAACTTGAAAAATTAGAAGAGTTAAAAGATAACACGGATAATGATTTGATACTGCGACTTTGTGCCACACTGCTTTTAGCCCAAAATAACCAAAAACAAGCGTATTTAAACTCGTTATCGCTGCCTAAAAATGAATGGACGCAATTTTGGCGTTGGAATGGCCGTACTGACCTATCAGGATTTGCGAAACAGTTATTTGTTAGTTTGATTATCATTGCTTACGGTAAGACATTTATGGATATATATAATCAGACGCCAAATATATTTTCTGTACTCTTGACGATATCTTATATTTTTGCCGGAATAAATATCGTGTTTGCCATAAAACGACGTCTGAATGATAGCTATCAAGGACAAAAATACTTTTTTAGTATAAATACATTTTTGTTAATCTTTTTACTGTATCCTTGTTATCAGCCTAGTTTAAAACAGATCAATCGTTTTGGTCCACCTTTAGAATAAAGCAAAAGTCGTTAGCCAAACTTCCCCCTTTTTTAAATCAACTAAATAAAAGGGGGGGAATTAAACGTTTATCAAATCATGCAGCTAAGCAATTACCGACCTAAATCGTTTAATTGTGACTCAATTTCACTGCGCATCTGATTTATTTCATCTAAATTTTGTTGATTTAATACCGTTAAAAAATCTTCAATATAAGATCCAATCAACAGTCGTTCATCGCCTAGTGATTGCGCCCATGCACGCTCTAATCTTGCCAATAAAGTACGATTTGGCATTTCATCACGTGGGTGTATTTTTAACGCTTTTAACCGCTCATGGCTTTCCTGTTTTTGCTTATCGGTTAATCCAATTGGGCTTTGATCGATCACTTTACCATATTGCTCACCAGTCTCAAGTAGAACAACGTCAACTTCTAATAATCCATTTAAATCATAGCTAAAACGAACATCAACACCCTGTGTTTTTTCCATCGGTGTAAGTGGTATTTCAAACTCATCAATCAACACATTATTTTCTACTCGAGGATTTTCGCCTTGATAAACCGAAATGCAGATCGCTTTTTGTTGTGGTTGCGTTGAATAAAACGTTTTTACCTTAGACGTTGGCACAATAGTGTTACGTTCAATGATAGGTGAAAACAAGCCACTTACCTTACCTGAACAACTTTCAATACCAAGTGTATAAGGACAGACATCAGTTAATATTACCTCTTCAACATCTTGATTGCGCAAACGGCAAGCCGCTTGTACCGCCGCACCTTGTGCCACAATTGTAGTCGGATTGATGTGACGATAAGGTAATTTACCAAAAAGTTTAGTCACCAATTCACGCACCACACCTAGCTGTGATGATCCCCCTACTAATACGATATGTTCAAGTTGAGCAGGCTTTAAACGCGCATCACTTAAGGCTTGTTCAACTGGCGCTCGCAAACGATTAAGCAGTGGTAGCCAAATCACTTTAGCTCGACTTTCATTAAGTTCAAATTGCCACTCTTTATCTTGCCAAAACCAAGTTAAATATTGCATTTGTTCACCATTTAACTTGCATTTGACTTGTTCAGCTAAATCTAATAATCGAGCATAATCATCAACAGCAATATCTTGTTGTTTAAGCTTCCATTCACTTAAACAAGCTTGAACAATTTCATGGGTAAAATCTTCACCGCCTAGATAGTTATCACCCGCTGACGCGTGAACCTCAATAATGGGTAGAGCATATTCAAGTACGGTTACATCAAAGGTCCCGCCACCTAAATCAAATACTAACGTATTACCTGATTGTTCTTCATGTAATCCATAGGCCATGGCAGCAGCAGTTGGTTCATTAATCAAACGAACTGCGTTTAAACCAGCTAACTCGGCAGCAAAACGAGTCTGCTTTCGCTGTTCATCATTAAAATAAGCCGGAACAGAAATAACAACATCACAAATTTCTTGTTGCAAAAATGCTTCGGCATCGGCTTTTAACGATTTTAAAACTAATGCTGAAAGTTCTGTTGGGGTGAATTTTTTACCGGCTAGCTCATAAATTTTATTTGAACCTAAAAATCGTTTAAATGCGGCAGCACTTTTATCAGGATGAGTCGTTAGGCGAGACAGCGCTGCACGGCCAACTAAAATAGAATCATCTTCATCAATACTTACCACAGAAGGTGTTACAACTTCACCGATAGCATTGGGAATCAACGTTGGCTTACCTTCTTGCCAGACACAAATTAAACTGTTGGTCGTACCTAAATCAATACCAATTGGAGGATTCATACACTTTTTAAATAAAATAATAATTTGTTATGCTCGAATTATATACTAGTGCCAGCCTAAATTGCAAAGCAAATAACACCTTGAAATATCGATAAAAAATATAATTTTCAGCAAGTTTTGACAATTCAATTAATAAATATAGTGAACAACCAATTTAAATATCAACCTTGTGATAAAGCTTATTCAATTTAGATCGAATACTCTTAATTTTTATATTCACTGAGATCACTTTGAGGTGATATCTTTATCATCAATTGTAGTAATTTGACTAACAAGTTTACCTTGTTTTAACCTGGTAATGATGAAATCACCAACGGTCACTTGTGCCGCACAACCGACCACCGCATTATCAACCGTTGTGGTCACTGAATAACCTCGTTCTAATGTGGCAAGTGGACTGACACTATTAAGCTGTGAGGTTTGTAAGGCGAATTGATGTTGTGATTGAGTAAATTTTTGCTCAATCAGATGGATTATTTGTTGCTGACGTTGATTAATTGTCTGCTGTAAAGCGCTTATCGTATTTTGCGGAGAGAGACGTAACAATCTTTTATCTAAGTAATTATATCGATTTGTTTGTCGAAGCAAATATTGCTGAATATTGTCATATAAGGCATGACGATAAGTTAATAGTACATTTAACTGTTTGGCTAACTTTGCTTGCGGATGTTGAGTTTGTAATCGATGATACCCTTTATTTAACATTTCACGGCATCTTGTTAAATAGTAATCAATAGCCATAGATAAATACTGTTCTTGAATTTGTAACCGCTTTATTTGATCTAAGCTATCTTGGCTAACTAATTCAGCAGCAGCCGAAGGCGTAGCAGCTCGAACATCAGCGACAAAATCGGCAATGGTAAAATCAATTTCATGCCCAACAGCACTGACAATCGGTAAACGGCTAGCAAAAATCGCTCTTGCTACGACCTCTTCATTAAAAGACCAAAGATCCTCTAATGATCCCCCTCCTCGGCCAACAATTAATACATCACATTCTTGACGAATATTGGCAATTTCAATCATTCGAGCAATTTGCGCGGCAGCTTCAGTACCTTGTACTTGTGTTGGATAAATAATTAAATGCAAACTTGGATCTCGGCGCTTTAATATCTGACAAATATCATGTAGTGCTGCGCCGGTTGATGAAGTAATAATACCTACTGTTCGAATATTATCCGGTAAGGGTTTTTTATAAATAGCATCAAATAGCCCCTCGTCGGATAGTTTTTGCTTTAACTGTTCAAATTTTTGTTGTAATAAACCTGCACCTGCTGGTTGTAGCTGATCAATCACCAGTTGATATTCACCGCGTGCTTCATAAAGTGTGACAGTTGCTCGAACTAAAACTTGCTGGCCATTTTGGGGAGTAAAGCCCGTTCGAAAATTACTATTACGAAACATTGCACATCGCACTTGAGCTGCATCATCTTTTAGCGTGAAGTACCAATGACCTGATGATGGGCGAGAAAAATTAGAAATCTCACCCACTAACCAAATCTGGCCAATAGCATCTGAAAGTACATCTTTTACCATTTGATTAAGATCTTTAACTGATAAAATTGAACGACTTTGCATGCTATTATCCTTACTAAATAGGTGTATAAACTTAAACTAAATCAAACTCTGCCCAAATTGGCGCATGATCAGACGGCTTTTCCATTGCCCGAATTTCATAATCAATACCTGTTTGCTGACAATAAGATAACAGTTTTGGGCTGGCTAAAATTAAATCAATTCGAAGCCCAGTACCCGTATCAAAGCCTTTGGAACGATAATCAAACCAAGAATATTCCTGTTTTGTTCGATGTTCATTACGATAAGTATCTGTAAAGCCAAGTGACAGTAAATTGTTCATCCAATCTCGCTCTTCAGGTAAAAACGAACATTTACCAGTACGTAGCCAGCGTTTACGGCTATCTTCCGATATTCCAATATCAATATCAGTTGGACAAATATTCATATCGCCCATAATTAAACAGAGCTGTTCACTTAATTGTTGCTGTTTTAGGTAATCAATCAGATCCTGATAAAACTTACGTTTTGCTGGATACTTGATTTCATGATGTAAACTTTCGCCTTGAGGAAAATAACCATTAATCACCGTTAAATTACCTTCATTGGTGGGTAATTGTGCCATGATTAAACGGCATTGGGCATCTTGTTCATCGGTGGGAAAGCCACATTGTACTGATATGGGCTGTTGCTTGGTTAAAAGTGCAACACCATAGTGCCCTTTCTGCCCATGATAATGTAAGTGATAACCAAATTGGGCTAACTCTTCAACCGGAAACTGATCATTATGTACTTTCGTTTCTTGTAAACCGATTATATCAGGCTGATGGATATCAATAATCGCAGCGAGCTGATGAATTCTGGCGCGAAGACTATTAATATTAAATGAGATAACTTTCATAATAAATTTATTATACTGGAATTAACGTTGTCATTGACTCATGCTACCAAAAATACGTTATACTGTTAAGCTATTACAGTAAAAGCTTCAATTTGTGCTAAAGGAATCCCATCTATGTCAACGGAATTACTCACACTACGCGATAAAATTGATGAAGTCGACAAATCAATTTTAGCTTTAATTAGTCAACGACTAGCATTAGTTGCCAAAGTTGGTGAGGTAAAAAGCAAACATGGAATTCCGATTTATGATCCCAAACGTGAAGCCGATATGTTAGCTAAACGTAAACACGAAGCCGAAAATTTAGGCATATCACCCGTTTTAATTGAGGATATTTTACGCCGGTTAATGCGTGAGTCTTACATCAGTGAAAACGATAAAGGTTTCAAAAAAGTATATACAGGTAGCGGATCAATTGTCATCATCGGTGGTAATGGTCAAATGGGGCGCCTGTTTTCTCGTTTATTTACATTATCTGGCTATCAAGTTAAAACGCTGGGTTCTAAAACCATGCATCAAGCAGCCGAAGTTGTCGCTGATGCCGCTGCCGTTATTGTTACAGTACCTATCAACAAAACATGCGAAATCATTGAACAATTACCGCCATTACCCAAAGATTGTATCTTAACTGATTTTACGTCTATAAAAGTCAAACCATTACAAGCCATGCTTGATAAACATTCAGGGCCAGTAGTTGGATTACACCCAATGTTTGGTCCAGACGTGCCAAATTTAGCCAAACAAATTATTGTTTATTGCCAAGGTCGTTATCCAGAACAATACCAATGGCTTATCGAGCAAATGCGAATTTGGGGTGCTAACTTATGCGCAATTGACGCTAAAGAACATGATAAATGTATGTCGTTTATTCAAGCTTTACGCCATTTCACCTCTTTTTCATATGGCGTTAATCTACAACGTGAACAAGCCGATTTGGAGCAGCTCATCGCCTTATCATCACCGATTTATCGATTAGAACTCATGATGGTGGGGCGTTTATTTGCTCAAGATCCCGAGCTCTATGCCGATATCATCATGGCATCCGATGATAATATTGAACTAATTAAACGCTATTATGAATGTTTTGGCCAAATGGTGAAATTAATTGAACAACGAGATAAGACTAAATTTGTTGAAAATTTCAATGAAGTCACCAAATGGTTTGGTCCTTATGCCAAGCGATTTATAAAAGAGAGCCAAGTTTTATTAAAATTTGCCAATGATAATCGTGATTAAAATTACAGTTAACATTCAGTAAAATTTAAATATTTTACGATAATTTAGTCATTAATTACACCTTATTGGCGTGTAATTATTAATGTTTAATAATAAAAATTACTCATTATAAATGAGTTAATCAAAATTACTTTTGTGTGAGGGAATAAACATGTCGAATCGAAAATACTTTGGAACCGATGGAATTCGAGGAAAAGTGGGGCAATATCCTATCACACCAGATTTTGCACTTAAATTAGGTTGGGCTGCCGGTCGCGTATTAGCGAAAGATGGAGTAAAAAAAGTTATTATCGGTAAAGATACCCGTATTTCAGGTTATATGCTTGAATCAGCTTTAGAAGCAGGATTTGCTTCAGCGGGCGTTGCTGCTGCTTTTACTGGACCAATGCCGACGCCTGCTATTGCTTATTTAACCCGAACATTTCGTGCAGATGCTGGGGTTGTCATTTCAGCTTCACATAACCCTTTTTATGATAACGGTATCAAATTTTTTTCGACAGAGGGTAAAAAGCTTGATGACGAAATTGAATTAGAGATCGAAGCTCAGCTTGAAAAACCAATAGACTGCGTTGAATCAAAACAACTGGGCCGAGCTAGTCGTATCACTGATGCTGCTGGCCGCTATATTGAATTTTGTAAAAGTACTTTTAACCATGATCTTAGCTTATCTGGTTTAAAAATTGTTGTCGATTGTGCGAATGGGGCAACCTACCATATCGCCCCTAAAGTATTACGTGAACTTGGTGCCAATGTGATAAAAATCGGTTGTGAACCAGATGGCGTCAACATCAATGATAATTGCGGTGCTACAGACATTAGAGCATTATCCAAACGTGTCATTGATGAAAAAGCGGATTTAGGTTTTGCTTTAGATGGTGATGGTGATCGCGTTATTATGGTCGATCATAAAGGCTGTAAAGTTGATGGAGATCAGATCATCTATATCGTCGCCCGAGAGGCTTTAAGACAAGGGCAACTAAAAGGCGGCGTTGTCGGCACATTAATGAGTAACATGGGGCTTGAGCTCGCGCTAAAAAATCTGGGTATCCCATTTGAAAGAGCGAAAGTTGGCGATCGTTATGTACTAGAAAAACTCATTGAAAAAAACTGGCGACTCGGTGCTGAAAATTCAGGGCATGTTTTATTATTAGATAAAACAACCACAGGGGATGGCATTGTCGCTGGTTTACAAGTATTGGTTGCAATGGTACACAATAATATGTCTTTAGCCGATCTTTGTAGTGGTATGACTATGTTGCCGCAGGTATTAATCAATGTTCGATTCACAAGCCAACATGATCCTCTACAGAGTCATGCAGTAAAAACCGCCATTAAACAAGCCGAACAACAACTCGGTAACCATGGTAGAGTTTTGATTCGTAAATCAGGCACAGAACCACTTATTCGAGTTATGGTAGAAGGAACCGATCAATCCGAAGTTCAAAACCTAGCTGAACAAATTGCCCAAGCAGTCAAAGCGCAAAATTAGCGCCATTTATCCCCATTAATTTAGCTATTGATGGGGTAATATTTCTAATAAAGTTATTCTTACAGCTTCTATTCTTTACACAAAATTAGTAAAAAGTGTCTAAATTCTTAATTTTGTTAATCAGTTGTTGACTTAATATAGGCAATTGGGTTTAAAATAGTAGCTTCGGTTATTACAGCGATTGCTTATACCTTTTAAGGTTAAAAATAAGCAGTGTTTTTTTTATTATTAGAAATAGGTAAGAGGGTTATATGTCAGTTTCCTCTCCAGCTTCACCACAAGCTTATATTAAGCATCACCTTGAGAACTTGCAGGTGGGTTCGGGTTTTTGGACCTTTAATCTTGATTCATTATTTTTCTCAATTTTACTTGGTGTGCTTTTCTTATGGATTTTCCATCGTGTAGCAAGGAAAGCAACCAGTGGTGTACCAAGTAAACTACAATGTGCAGTCGAGATGATCTTCGAATTTGTTAATAATACTGTCAAAGACATGTTTACAGGTCAAAATAAACTGATCGCTCCACTTGCTTTAACAGTGTTTATTTGGGTTTTCTTAATGAATTTAATGGACCTTATCCCTGTTGATTTTCTACCTTATGCAGCGCAATGGTTAGGTCTTTCTCATTTAAGAGTGGTACCGACAGCTGATGTTAGTATTACAATGTCAATGTCACTCGGCGTGTTTGCACTCATTATTATTTATTCAATCAAGTACAAAGGAATTTCTGGATTTATCAAGGAATATACCCTTCACCCATTTAATCATTGGGCATTTGCGCCGATCAATTTAGTGCTTGAGTTAGTTAGCCTTTTAGCTAAACCCGTATCTTTAGGACTTCGATTATTTGGTAACATGTATGCAGGTGAGCTTATCTTCATCTTAATTGCTGCACTATTACCTTGGTGGTCACAGTGGGTATTATCATTACCGTGGGCCATTTTCCACATTTTAATTATTACATTACAAGCATTTATTTTTATGGTGTTGACGATCGTCTATTTAGCTATGGCATCGGCAACGGAAGAACATTAATTTCACTATTTTTTTGATAATAAACTGGAGTATATAATGGATAGTATGTTATTTGTAGCCGCAGGCATAATGATGGGATTAGCTGCAATTGGTGGTGCAGTTGGTATTGGTTTACTAGGTGGTAAATTCTTAGAAGGTGCTGCACGTCAACCAGAATTAATGCCTATGTTACGTACTCAATTCTTTATTGTTATGGGTCTAGTTGATGCGATCCCAATGATTTGTGTAGGTATTGCACTATATGTCATTTTTGCTGTTGCAGGTTAATAAAAATTTAAGAGGAATCGTCTCATGAATATGAACGCAACTCTCCTCGGCCAAGCAATTACATTTGTATTGTTTGTTTGGTTCTGTATGAAGTTTGTTTGGCCTCCAGTTATCCGCGCGATTGAAAAACGCCAAAAAGAGATAGCGGAAGGACTTGCTTCAGCAGAAACAGCAAAAAAAGATTTGGAATTAGCCAAAGCAAATACATCTGACATAATGCAACAGGCTAAGGTTGAGGCTAATGCAATTATTGAGCAAGCGAATAAACGCAAAGCGGCCATTCTTGAAGAAGCTAAACAAGAAGCTACTCGTGAAAAAGAAAGGATTGTTGCTCAAGGACTTGCTGAAGTTGAAGCTGAGCGTAAACGCGCTCGTGAAGAGCTTAAACAACAAGTTGCTACACTCGCTATTGCCGGTGCAGAAAAAATTATTGAACGTTCTGTTAATGAAGCCGCTAACAGCGACATCATTGATAAACTCGTAGCTGAACTATAAGGAGAATAGAGCAATGGCTGACTTAATTACGATTGCTCGCCCTTATGCTAAAGCCGCTTTCGACTTTGCTGTTGAAAAAAATAGCATCGAATCATGGCACAAAATGTTAGTGTTAACTGCTGAAGTGAGCAAAGATGCTCAAATAAAAAGTATTTTAACATCTGACATGAAAACCGATTCAGTGGCGAACTTACTCATTAACATCTGTAAAGATGTGCTTGATGAGTTTAGCACTAATTTTATTAAAGTGATGGCTGAAAACAAACGTTTATCGCTTCTTCCTGAAGTGTTAACACTGTTTGAGCAATACTGTTTAGAGAGAGAAGCCCAGGCAGACGTTGATGTAATTTCTGCTAATGAGCTGAGCAGTGAACAACTTGATAAAATTTCTGTCGCTGTCGAAAAACGTTTATCACGAAAAGTAAAACTAAAATGTCATATTGATAAATCGCTCATTTCTGGTTTTATTATTCGTACGGGCGATATGGTTATTGATAGTAGTATCAGAGGACGTCTAAATCGACTAAATGACGTTCTACAGTCTTAAGGGGACTGATAATGCAGCTAAATTCAACTGAAATAAGTGAACTAATTAAAGAGCGAATCGCTCAGTTCAATATTGTGAGTGATGCTCACAATGAAGGAACAATCATCTCAGTAAGTGATGGTATCCTTCGAATCCACGGATTAACTGATGTCATGCAAGGCGAAATGATTGCATTACCCGGCAACCGTTATGCAATGGCATTAAACCTTGAAAGAGATTCTGTTGGTGCAGTGGTCATGGGACCCTACGAAGACTTGTCTGAAGGGATGAAAGTACAGTGTACAGGTCGCATTTTACAAGTACCAGTTGGTGATGGTTTATTAGGTCGTGTTATTAATACACTTGGCGAACCAATTGATGGTAAAGGTTCGATTCAACATGACGGCTTCTCACCTGTAGAAGTCGTTGCGCCAGGCGTTATCGACCGTCAATCAGTTGACCAAGCGTTACAAACTGGTTATAAAGCGGTTGACTCAATGATTCCAATTGGTCGTGGTCAACGTGAACTTATCATCGGTGACCGTCAAACGGGTAAAACCGCATTAGCAATCGACGCCATTATCAATCAACGTGATTCTGGTGTTAAATGTATCTACGTCGCAATCGGTCAAAAACAATCAACTATTGCTAACGTAGTACGTAAACTCGAAGAGCATGGTGCACTTAAAAATACGATTGTGGTTGTTGCATCAGCATCTGAATCAGCAGCATTACAATACTTAGCACCTTATGCAGGTTGTGCGATGGGTGAATACTTCCGCGATCGCGGTCAAGATGCACTAATTGTTTATGATGATTTATCTAAACAAGCCGTTGCTTATCGTCAAATTTCATTACTACTTCGTCGCCCACCTGGACGTGAAGCTTATCCTGGTGACGTGTTCTATCTTCACTCACGTTTACTTGAACGTGCAGCGCGTGTTAACGAAGCTTATGTTGAAGAGTTCACTAAAGGCGAAGTAAAAGGTAAAACCGGTTCATTAACTGCGTTACCAATTATCGAAACTCAAGCGGGTGACGTTTCTGCATTCGTACCAACTAACGTAATTTCGATTACAGATGGTCAGATCTTCCTTGAAACCAGCTTATTTAACTCAGGTATCCGTCCTGCGGTAAACCCGGGTATTTCGGTTTCTCGTGTGGGTGGTGCGGCTCAAACTAAGATAATGAAAAAATTATCAGGCGGTATTCGTACAGCACTTGCACAATATCGTGAACTGGCTGCGTTCTCACAGTTTGCATCTGACTTAGACGAAGCAACAAGAAACCAATTAAGCCATGGTGAAAAGGTAACTGAATTACTCAAACAAAAGCAATATTCACCAATGACAGTTGCTGAGCAATCAATTGTGCTTTACGCTGCTGAACGTGGTTATCTTGAAGATGTTGAACTGACTAAAGTGTTACCATTTGAAGCAGCACTTCTTGCTTATGCCCATAGCCAATATGCCGATTTTGTTAAGGAAATCGATACAACTGGTAACTACAATGATGAGATTGAAAACAAGCTAAAAGCAATGCTTGAAAGCTTTAAATCAACTCAAACTTGGTAAGGATGGGATAACAAATGGCTAATGCAAAAGAGATTAGAACCAAAATTGCCAGTATCCAAAGTACACAAAAGATCACTAAAGCAATGGAGATGGTTGCCAACTCTAAAATGCGTAAAACGCAAGATAGAATGGCAGCTAGCCGACCATATGCCGAAATGATTCGTGAAGTAATTGGACATTTAGCGTTAGCTCAAATAGGTGCCAAGCATCCCTATTTAGAAGAAAGAGATGTTAAGCGAGTTGGCTATCTTATCATTTCGACCGATCGTGGTTTATGCGGTGGTTTAAATATTAATCTTTTCAAAACTGTCATTGCTGATATGTCAGCATGGCAGGAAAAAGGTGTTGAGTCTGATGTCGCTTTAATTGGATCACGAGGGGTATCGTTTTTCTCATCGGTTAAAGCGAACATACTAACCCAAGTAACCAACTTGGGGGATGAACCAACATTATCTGATTTGATTGGACCGGTAAAAACAATGCTTGAGGCATATGACAATGGCAAGGTTGATAGATTATATATTGTCACCAATAAATTTATTAATACCATGTCGCAAAAGCCAACTATACAGCAGTTATTACCATTACCACATTCAGATGATGAAAAGCTTAAAGCTTCATCAGGGGATTATATTTATGAGCCAGATGCGAAATCATTATTAGATGTGATTTTACGTCGTTATATTGAATCACAAGTCTATCAAGCGGTGGTTGAAAATCTAGCGAGTGAACAAGCAGCAAGAATGGTAGCCATGAAAGCAGCAACCGATAACGGTGCAAACTTAATCAATGAATTACAAATTGCGTATAACAAAGCACGTCAAGGTGCAATTACCAATGAATTAATTGATATTGTATCGGGTGCCGCTGCTGTTTCAGGTTAAGGCTAAATATTGGCTAATAGTTAAGAAAAAGACGTAGAGGATTAAAAATGGCTACTGGAAAGATTGTCCAGATCATCGGTGCGGTGGTTGATGTCGAATTCCCTGAAGATGCTGTACCAAAGGTATATGATGCATTAGAAGTGGAAACCGGCACTGAAAAATTAGTTCTGGAAGTTCAGCAACAATTAGGTGGTGGCGTTGTATGTTGTATTGCAATGGGATCATCTGATGGTTTAAGACGTGGACTTAAAGTAGTAAACACAGGTCACGGCATAGAAGTTCCTGTGGGAACAAAAACACTTGGCCGAATTATGAACGTACTTGGTGATCCTGTTGATAAAGCAGGTCCTATTGGTGAAGAAGAGCGTTGGGCAATTCACCGTGCAGCACCAACATACGAAGAGTTGGCTAACTCAACAGAATTACTTGAAACCGGCATCAAAGTTATCGACTTAATTTGTCCTTTTGCTAAAGGGGGTAAAGTTGGTCTATTTGGTGGTGCGGGTGTTGGTAAAACCGTTAATATGATGGAGTTAATTCGTAACATCGCGATCGAACACTCAGGTTACTCAGTATTTACTGGTGTGGGTGAACGTACACGTGAAGGTAACGACTTCTATCACGAAATGAAAGAATCAAACGTACTTGATAAAGTATCACTGGTTTATGGTCAGATGAATGAGCCACCAGGAAACCGTTTACGTGTTGCGTTAACTGGTTTAACCATGGCTGAAAAATTCCGTGACGAAGGTAAAGACGTACTCTTATTTATCGATAATATTTACCGTTATACCTTAGCCGGTACCGAAGTATCAGCTTTATTAGGACGAATGCCATCTGCGGTAGGTTACCAACCAACACTTGCAGAAGAAATGGGTATTCTTCAAGAACGTATCACCTCAACCAAAACAGGGTCAATCACCTCAATTCAAGCGGTATATGTACCTGCGGATGACTTGACCGACCCATCACCAGCAACAACCTTTGCTCACTTAGATGCAACAATCGTATTAAGTCGTCAAATCGCATCATTAGGTATTTATCCAGCGGTTGATCCACTTGACTCAACAAGTCGTCAGTTAGATCCACTTGTTGTTGGCCAAGAACATTACGATTGTGCTCGTGGCGTACAGTCAATTTTGCAACGTTATCAAGAATTAAAAGATATCATTGCAATCCTTGGTATGGATGAATTATCAGAAGATGATAAATTAACTGTTGCTCGTGCACGTAAGATTCAACGTTTCTTATCTCAACCATTCTTCGTTGCGGAAGTATTCACTGGTTCGCCAGGTAAATACGTACCATTAAAAGACACCATCAGTGCATTTAAAGGTATTATGAACGGTGATTATGACCATATTCCTGAACAGGCATTTTATATGGTTGGTTCAATCGACGAAGCGATTGAGAAAGCAAAATCTCTCTAAGAGATTTATAGAACGGAGAGAGCATTATGGCACTAACTTCCTATCAATTAGAAGTTGTTAGTGCTGAATCTCACCTTTTTTCAGGTGATGTTCAGCGAATCAGAGTCACAGGACAAGAAGGTGAACTTGGGATCTATCCTGGTCATACTCCGCTACTTACCATGATTAAACCCGGTATGGTAGGCATTGTGAAAGCAGATGGTGAAGAAGAGTTTATCTATCTATCAGGTGGCATCTTAGAGGTGCAACCGACCCTTGTAACGATTTTAGCCGATACCGCTATTCGCGGAGAAGACTTAGATGAAGCCAGAGCGCAAGAAGCAGTAAGACAAGCGCAAGAGCATATTAATCATCCGAGTGATGATATGTCATTTGCACAAGCATCAGCTGAACTATCAAAAGCTTTAGCGAAAATCCGAGTCATCGAATTAACGCGCCGTATTGGACAATAACTGAGTTACCCTATCCAAACTTAAAAAAGGTTACAAAAATTAAATTTGTAACCTTTTTTACATTTGAACTAGGTGTTAAGTGCTAACTATTAATCTTAGACAAACCTGCAAGTAGTTTATTTTTTAAACTTTCAATAAAACATCTATCAACGTCAATCGGATAAGCACCAGACTGCCATGATCGAAGATAAGCGATTTGTTGAGAGGTTAACTTTACATAATTATTGTTTATATAAACAACAGTGCTTTGCTCCGACGCCTGCTTCTCGTTCGTTTGCAACGACTCGTTGCTGGCTTTTGCCTTTACTTTCGCTCTGCTCTCTTCACGGCAACGTCGCTCATACCACTGCTGATAATCATCAATTTGATAAGTACATTCCAGTTTAGCGCCAAAATCGGTTAACACGGCTTCTGGCAATCGTTCGCTCAGCTTATTTAATGGAAAGGCACAAGCAATAACCCATCGATTTTGATATTTTTTCAGTTTTGCCGTTTGTAATTTTAAAGCGTAACCAAATAACTGTGTTAAAACATAAGCACCTTGATTATAACTACGTAAAAACACACCTTCTTTAAAAAGTAAAATATCCTTGAATTGGTGTTGTAAATTGAGTTTTTCAGAGATATTCATACAAAATATTATAATTCATCAGCCTCGACAAGCAGTCATAATTACCCAACCTAAATTAGAACCAGGCACGTTCCCAATTAGAAAATGACTCGCGAAATATTAAACAACAATAAAGCGCTTTTTGTCATTTAACGAGGCTTAATTTATGAATTTCTACAAGTAATAATTTTGACTCACTTTTGCTTATTTTTTAAGCTAGTTCGGCGCCGGCGGCTCCGACGCCAGCATATGCATTTACATCGCATATGCTGGCTATTGCCATTATAGGCGCATAGCGCCAACAATGGCATCGTCGCTCATATCATCACTTATTTTTTATAACGCTGCTTTAATTTAACGTTTACATGCCACTCGCCCACCTGAACTGTTAGGGGCCTCCATATGTGAAACATAACCAGAAAAATTCACAGTAAAATAAATATTATAAGCGGACCAATCTAATTCGCGCGTCCAGTAGTAAGAAAAATAGGTATTTTGCGCTTCCCAATTCGAATTAGGATAGTTTGTGCCTGCTACCCATCCCCATTCTCCCATAATAGAACTACCAATTGCGCGGATAAAGCTGTTCGGATAAATAGTCCAATTACCGCCAACTGAATTTGCTGGAGAGCTGGTATAATCGCGCCTTAATGGCACATTAGCAAGTCCACCACATAAATTTTGCGCGGTAGCCTGATTTATATCACCACTCTTTATAGGAACTAACCATACCGATGTTGGATTAAAGGTATAATCATGCGATATCGATTTATCATACCCTAAAGTTGCGCGCACTGTCACATTACCTGTTGGCTTATCATTTAATGTAATAAACCCTAATGAATCTACAGCAACCTTACCACCAGGATTACTGATCAAAGTGTAAGTATAGTCCGTTTGTGCACCAGTCATCACTAACTGAAATTTAGCACCAGGAAAGCCAGTTGTCGGAAACGTTTTTGCAGATACCGTTGGTTGGACTTTAAATCCATAATTAGGCACATAATCAGCTGTGTAACCACCACCATGAACAGCATCCGGCGTGCCTTTAGAACCATTCCATTCCCAAGGTCCCGAAACCGGTGAAGTTATTGTTGCATCATAAGTTCGCCACTGCATCTTAGGTGAAAGAACGATGTCATTAGGTTTAGCATAACAAATCATAGAGTCAGGAGCGATCTTATATTTTTTGGTTAACGTCACGCTATCGCTTTCATTGGGTATGCCATATTGAGAATAGGTTTTGAGCACTGCAGATATCTCTAACGTTAACGGCATGACATAACCACTGCCACAACCGATAATATTATTCAAATCACTATTTGGTATTTTATTTCCCTTTCCATCATACCATTGAGAACTTGTCACTGTGAGTAAAAAAGGCTTAATGGGATCTGCTTTATCTCCATCAATATCTGAAAAATTAGTTATACTACTTAAATTATTGTAATAATACGTTTTCACAACAAAATCGCTGAACCGAAGATTTCCATCAAATCTTTTTACTACATCACTAGTAATATTGCCACTTGCTTCGCTATAAAATACATTTTTTACCGTAAAACCATGTTTATCGGATGCTTCTTTTACATTTGCCACTTTCGGCGCATTACCTATAATATTTTGCACGGTAGTAGAGGTTAAGCCATACGCATTTGGTTGCAAAAATAAACTCATAAATAATATAACGATTATTAACTTTATCTTCGCTATCGAAAAATATAAATTGAAAAATTTTGAGCTAAAAATAGCGAAAAAGTGAATAGATGATTTTACTAATGTAAATGGAAGAATATTTTGTAATAATGCCAATACAGAAAGTCGGTGTTTACTCTCTAATTGACTTAAACCCGATGCCCGATGCCCGATGCCCGATGCCCGATGCCCGATGCCCGATGCCCGATGCCCGATGCCCGATGCCCGATGCCCGATGCCCGATTAAGACCACATTTTAACATATTTTTACTAATCCTTGTAGTGATTTACTTAATTTTTTTATAAAATTCAATTAGATAAACATTAAAACCATTACAACAAACCTGTATAGGAGCTTGTAAAAGTTTTCGTCATAGTAAATAAGTTCGAAAATTTTGTAATGCTCATTTTGGTAAAGATATGTAAAAATTAATTTATTCAATAAGATAGATAAATAATAATGTGATCATAAATAACGTTTTTAAGTTCATTTAGTTTGCATAGATTAAAAAAGCGTATAGTCAATTATTCAGCTGTTAACAGAGTTATACGACTTTTTAAGTACAAAATACTTAGTAACAATAATCATTGTAATCAAGTAAATAACGTTGTATTTAACAATGAAAAATCAACAAGTTAAACAAGGCAATAGCTCAACTTTAAAAGTTTTGGTAAAAAAAAAGACGATTTTGTTGTCAATAAGTCAGATTAATTATTCGTTTATAATCATAAAGCCAACCACTGAGCTAATTAAGATAGGTCATCACCTCAAAGTGTAATTAAGCGAGCAATATAGTTTAATTCTTCCACAGCAAGATAGGTTTTGATCCTATATATATTTAGTAAATTAAATGCCGATCAATAGCAAGTTAGATAAGAGAGAATATAAAATATTTTGTTCCTCAAAAAATGGATTACCCGTGTTTTTTTAGCAAAAATAGTTTATAGATGATTAATTTAATATAAAAATATAGAGTTATCATTCAAAGACCTTGCCAACATTTATCATAATTAAGCTAAATGATAAAACGTTAAACGTTTGCCTTTTCAAAAGGAAAACCCTATCGAAAATATTCATGCATAAAAGATCAAGTGTGAATAATTATCGATGCTGGATTTATTAATCACTATCAGCGATAATTTCAGGCAACTATACTAATTTTAATGTGATTATGTTTACCATTTACCATTCAAATCAAGTCGATTTACTCAAGTCTTTGGTAAGTCAATTAATGCAGCAACAACCATTGAATGATCTATTTATGCCAGACATGGTTATTGTGCAGAGTCAAGGAATGGCACAGTGGTTACAAATTGAGCTTGCTGATGAATTGGGAATTATAGCCAATGTTGAATTTCCTTTCCCTACTCAATTTATTTGGCAACTTTATCAAACGCTATTACCTAATGCTCCCATTGAAAATACGTTTAATCCTGAATCTATGGCTTGGCGCTTATATTATTTATTACCTAAAATTATTGATGAGCCTGAGTTTATTACCCTTAAACATTATTTAAATATTGATAAGCAAGATAGAAAGTTATATCAACTTGCAACTCGTATTGCTCGTTTGTTCGACCAATATTTAGTTTATCGTCCTGATTGGCTGGCACAATGGGAAGCCAATAACACAGTTCAAGAATTAAACTTACATGCCGATGAAGTTTGGCAAGCAAAACTCTGGCGTAAACTAATATCAATTAGTCAACCTTACCATCGCGCTAATATCTATCAACAAATGTTGGAGATTCTAGCAGATCCTCATTTCGATCCAGCACGGCTGACGCCATTACCAAAACGAATTTTTATTTTTGGTATAACTTCACTTCCACCAATTTATTTATCACTACTTTCAGCATTAGGACAACATATTGATGTCCATTTAATGTTTAATAACCCGTGTAAATGGTATTGGGGAGATATCGTTGAGAAACAATTATCACAATCACATAATGACCCAACCCAAATACCCAATGCTTTATTAACCTCGTGGGGAAAATTAGGTCGAGACAACCTATTTTTATTGCAAGAATGTATGAATAAGCAAGATATTGATGTGTTTGTCGATCAACAACGTGATTGTTTATTACACTCTATTCAACAAGATATTTTGGATCTTTATCCCCAAGTGGCAACCCAACACCCCATTCAAACTCAAGACCGCTCTATCTCTATCCATGCTTGTCATAGTGAACAACGCGAAGTTGAAGTGTTATATGACTATCTTTTGTCAATTTTTGATGCCGATCCATCACTTGAGTTACGAGATTGTATTGTAATGGTATCGGATATTGACAAATACGTTCCTTATATTCGTTCAGTTTTTGGTAATGCTTATGGGCAACGCTATTTACCTTTTACAATTTCAGATCAAAAAGCTCGCAATATTGATCCAATAGTACAGGGCTTCTTTGCGATATTGAATTTTCCACAAAGCCGATTTACTGCTGAAGATTTGTTTAATTTACTTGAAATACCAGCCATTTCTAAACAATTTTCAATCGATGAATCACAATTATCACTATTACGAATTTGGATTGTTGAATCTGGCATTCGTTTTGGGCTTGAACATAACCACAGTTGGCTATTTGGGCTTGAACGATTGCTACTGGGTTATACCATGACAAGCGATCAAGGTGGTTGGCAACAAATTTTACCTTATGATGGTGCAACGGGTTTAGATGCTGAATTAATAGGTCAATTAGCTGAATTTATTGGTGTAGTCAGTAAATGGTTAGTGTTATTAGATGAAGATAAACCTTTGGCAGAATGGCAAAGCTGCTGCCTTGAAATTATCAATGACTTTTTTTTCAAAGATGCCCAAAACGAATCAATATTATTGATGATTGAACAAGAGTGGCAAAAGCTGATAAATAGTGGGTTAACAGCTAATTTTTCTGACAAAATTTCAATTACAATTTTACATGATGCAATGCAGGCACGTTTGGAACAAAATCATTTAGCCCATCGCTTTTTAATTGGTAAAATTAACTTTTGTACTATGATGCCGATGCGTTCAATTCCCTTTAAAGTGGTGTGTCTACTGGGTATGAATGATGGTGATTATCCTAGGGCTTCATTACCACTAGATTTTGATTTAATTGCAGAACATCCAAGACGAGGGGATCGAAGTCGTCGTAATGATGATCGCTATCTTTTTTTAGAAGCGATATTATCGGCTGAAAATCAATTATATATCAGCTATATTGGTCGTGATATGAAAGATGATAGTGAGCGCTATCCATCTGTTTTAGTTGATGAACTTTGTGATTATATTGCGCAATACTATTGTGAAGAAGGTGCTGAAAAAACAGAAAATACAAAACATTTTCCTGATTTTTTATGTATCCATCATACTCGAACCCCTTTTAATCCACAAAACTTTTTACAAGATCCAAGAAGTTATGCCGATGAATGGTTACCTGCCGCATTACAGCAAGGTAAAACTGTACCTTTTATCAGCCAAATTACCACTATCACAGTAGATAGTATTAATCTTGATGAACTAAAAAGGTTTTATCAGCATTCAATAAGGTTTTTTTTACAAAAACGCTTCCATTTTTATATCCATTATTTAGATGATAACTTACCCGATGCAGAAAATTTTAATTTAGATAACTTAAAGCGTTATCAATTAAATATAGCAATACTTGAACAACTAATTACAAAAGATGGCAATAATTCACAAGACGATCTTTATCAACGTTTAGCATTAAGTGGGGATTTGCCCGATGGCGCTTTTGGACAGATCATCTATGATGAGCAAAATCAAGCTATGCACGCTTTAGCTGATAAAATTAATCAAGAACGCCTAAACTTTACTACTCAAGAAGTTAATTTAACTATTTCTACAAGTCAATACGATTGTCAGTTGCAAGGATGGTTAACCCATATTCAACAAGATGGTATTTTAACTTGGCGCCCATCTAAATTATCAATTCGTAATGGGATTTCGTTATGGATTGATCACTTACTCTATTGTATTTTAAATCCCGATACACTCGACACTCAAAGCCGTATGTATGGTCGAGAAGAGACTCAATGGCGTTTTTCATATTTAAACGCTAATCAAGCCTTAGGTTTTCTGACTGATTTAGTCGAAGGGTATTTACAGGGGATAAATGAACCATTATTTATGCCAATCGAAAGTGCGTGGAGTTGGTTAATAACAGCCTACAACCCGAAAACCGGTGAAATTGTGCCGAGTGAAAAAGCCAATAATAAATTGTTAAGTACTTGGCAAGGTGGTTTGTATTATCCAGCTGAATGTGATAGTTACTATCAAAGGCTTTATCCTGAACTAACTCAAAATTTGATAGAACAAATTATTGTTTTAGCTAAGCGGTTTTTAGTGCCGATCTTATTGCATCAAACAACAGTTGAATAGGAGGCATTATGTTTATTGATACACATTGTCATTTTGATTTTCCACTGTTTACCAATCATTTAGACGAATCAATAAATTATATCCGACAAGCAAATATTACCGGATTGATTATCCCGGCGGTTGCCGCTCATCATTTTGATACGGTGCTACAATTAGCCAATCATTATAACGAAATTTATGCTGCATTAGGATTACACCCAATATATAGCCATACTGAAGCTGATTTAGAACAATTACGTAATCGACTCAGCCATCTACCCCAAAAAGTGGTTGCAATTGGTGAAATAGGTTTAGATAAATATAATCTGACTATCGACTGGCAACAACAGTTATTCTTTTTTAGATCACAATTAATGTTGGCTAAACAATTCGATTTACCGGTACTTATCCATTCACGTAAAACTCATGATATTATGTATCACGAGTTACACCAAGCCGATCTGCCTTGTCGTGGCGTGATACATGGTTTTTCAGGTAGCTATCAACAAGCGATGCAATTTATTAAGCTTGGTTATTCTATTGGTGTTGGAGGAGTCATTAGTTATGATCGCGCAAACAAAACACGCAACACAATTGCTAACTTACCGCTTGCAAGCCTTGTACTCGAAACTGATGCGCCCGATATGCCATTAAGTGGCAAGCAAGGTCAAGCAAATCGACCTGAAAATATCGTCGAGATATTTAAAATTTTAACTGAATTACGCAGTGAATCACCCGAGCAAATACTTAACACTATCTTAACAAATACCTTGACGCTATTTAGTAGAATTAATAGAATGACCACACTGTGCAAAAAATAAATAACTAATTAATTATTATAAAGATATTTTATTTAACTAACCAGATGGTGTTTTTTTATGGCGAAACGTTATAACCAATTTTTTATTCAATCACTCATATCCCTTACACGCTTATTCCCGCTGTGGGCAATACTTTGTGCCGTAGCAGCCTATTTTTTCCCAAGCACATTTTTACCTGTGCGCCCTCATACATCACAGTTATTAATGTTTGTAATGTTTACTATGGGCGTAACGTTAAGTATTGATGATTTTAAACGCGTCGTTACCAAACCTAAAGCGGTAATAATTTGTACCCTACTGCATTATATCGTCATGCCACTGACCGCTTTAATCTTATCTAAATTGTTTACCATGCGACCTGAGTTATTAGTTGGCATGGTTTTAGTCGGTAGTGTTGCGAGTGGTACCGCATCAAATGTTATGATCTATTTAGCAAAAGGCGATGTCGCGTTATCTGTCACAATTTCGTCAGTATCTACCCTAGTTGGCGTAGTTGTTACCCCGCTACTCACGTTATTATTAGTTGGTACCACTGTTGAAGTTCCGGTTCTGGATATGCTTGTTCACATTGTGCAAATTGTGTTAATTCCAATTATATTAGGTTTATTGGTGCACCATTTACTCAACCCATTAGTAAAAAAATGTGAACGTTTTTTACCACTTTTATCGATGATCTGTATTTTATTAATACTTTGTGTTGTAGTTGCAGGTAGCCATGCACAAATAGGACAAGTTGGTTTTACAGTTATTTTTGCAGTTATTATTCATAATGGCTTAGGAATACTGGGTGGTTATTGGGGTGGACGTCTATTTGGATTTGACGAATCAACCTGTCGAACTATGTCACTGGAAGTAGGTATGCAAAACTCAGCATTAGCAGCAACCCTTGGTACAACTTATTTTTCAGCATTATCCGCTTTACCAGCAGCAGTATTCTCAGTTTGGCATAATATTTCAGGTTCATTACTTGCAGGATATTGGCAAGGCAAACCCGTTAAAAATAAGAAAAAAGCCAACAATTAACAAATATTATTGTAGAATAACCTTCAGTACTTTGTCTGGCTTAATAATCGATTAAGCTAGGCAAAACAATATACATTCAGGGCTGATATTTTTCCCCTGTTAAGCCCAGTATTCCGATGAATTTTAGGTTAATTAAAATGAATAGCGAATTACAATTATCCCCTTTTGTGTATCGCATATTACCGTGGATCGCGGCATTTGCTTTTTTTATGCAATCGCTCGATACCTCGATATTAAACACTGCACTGCCAACCATGGCTAAAGACCTTAATCAATCACCGTTAAATATGCAATCAGCTGTCATTAGTTATGCTTTAACACTTGCATTGTTTATTCCGGTTAGTGGTTTTTTATCTGACAAATTTGGTACCAGAAATATTTTTGTTATGGCGGTGGGGCTATTTACTTTAGGGTCATTACTTTGTGCTTCATCCAATTCATTAATTTTCTTAGATATCTCACGCGTTATTCAAGGTATTGGTGGTTCCATGATGGTTCCAGTATCACGTTTGGTGCTCATCAAGTCATTTAAACGGAGCGACTTTTTAGTCGCCTTAAACACTGCAACTATTCCCGGTTTAATTGGACCGGTATTAGGGCCGGTACTAGGCGGTTATTTAGTTGACATGGTCAGTTGGCATTGGGTATTTTTAATCAACCTACCTATTGGTTTATTAGGAATGATAATTAGTTTCCGATATATGCCCAACATAAAAGGCGTGCGAATGCCTTTTGATTTATTTGGTTTTATATTTATTGTCATTACTTTTATTAGTGCAACGTTAAGTGTTGAACTTTTAAACCAAAATCAACAATATCAGCTACCCTTGTTACTTGTAATAATTAGTATTGTGTTTTTGTTTATTTATCGAGGATATGCAAATAAAAAACCAGCGCCGTTATTCCCTTTATCACTATTTAAGATTCGTACATTCAAAATAGGAATTATTGGCAATCTAATTTGTCGTTTAGGCATATCGGGGGTGCCTTTTTTAATTCCTCTATTATTACAAGTAGGATTTGGTTATTCAGCCATTTTTGCAGGTATGATGTTGGTACCAATGGCGCTAGCATCAATCTGTACCAGAATATTCATTCCTCGAATTTTAGGGCGTTTAGGTTACCGTTTTGTATTAGTTGCTAACACCATATTTGCAGGCATTATGATTGCTTTAATGTCACTTTTGAATTCATCATCACCGCTTATCTTTATGTGTTTATTGCTATTTTGTATTGGTGGCATTAACTCTATTCAGTATACAGCGATGAATAGCATCACATTAGCAAATTTAGAAGGCGAAAATACCAGCAGTGGTAATAGTTTAATGGCAGTAAACCAACAATTAGCGATCAGTTTTGGTACAGGATTTGGCGCAGTATTAGTACGATTGATTAGTCATTCAACCAGTACTATTCATGCATTTCAATATACCTTTATTATACTCGGCGTTGTTACCATATTATCAAGCATGATCTTTGCCCAGTTAAAAAAAGAGGATGGACAAAATCTAACCTCTCATCATCAAGAAACAAGGAGATAACAATATGTTCCAGTATCAAATCATTCCAGTTACAGCTTTCCAAGAAAATTGTAGCATCATTTGGTGTGATAAAACCATGGAAGGCGCAATTATCGATCCTGGTGGTGAGCCTGAATTATTAGAAAAAGCAGTAGAAAAGTTAGGCGTTAACATAAAACAAATTTTGCTAACACATGGGCATTTAGATCATGTAGGTGCAGCAGTTACATTAGCAACTAATTTTGGTGTGAAGGTTATCGGACCTAGTCATGAAGATGAATTTTTATTTAATGCCTTACCACAACAATCAATGCAATTTGGTTTTCCCTATACCGAAAGTTTTTTACCCGATCGTTGGCTGAAAGAAGGCGATAAAATCCAAGTCGGCAACATTACACTTGATGTACTTTTTTGCCCCGGCCATACTCCAGGACATATCGTATTTATTAATGCAAAAGATAAAATTGCATTTGTTGGTGATGTACTATTTAAAAGTAGCATTGGACGAACCGATTTTCCTCGTGGAAATCATGCTGATTTAATCTCATCAATAACCCATAAACTTTTCCCACTGGGTGATGATTTTATCTTTGTTCCTGGCCATGGACCTATGTCGAGCTTTGGCAATGAACGAATGACTAACCCTTTTTTAGTCTAAGACAACTATTGGTTTAAATAAAAAGCAACATTAATAATGTAAACTTTTTAATGTTAAAATAGTTTACATTATAGTTTTTTGTATTATTATTGCACTACTGTTTATTTTTTAATGGTAGAAAATAATGAAACTCACAACATATTATCCAACTTATATCAATACACTATTTAACTTATCATCTTGGCAACGCAAACTGTGTGCAACTACAGGGGCGGCCCTACTGCTAGGGTTAGCAGCTAATATCAGTATTCCCACATACCCAGTACCATTCACACTTCAATCGTTAGCCGTATTGTTAATTGGCGCTTTTTTAGGTCGTAAACTAGGTGCATTAACCATACTTCAATATCTCTTTTTAGGTGCAATGGGATTACCACTATTCGCTAACGGTAGCGGTGGAATTATGGCATTAGCTTCACCGTCATCAGGTTATTTGTATGGTTATATATTTAGTGCTTATTTAGCCGGTTTTGCTGCCGAAAAAGGGTACGATCGTCACTTTATTTTAGGATTAATTGCCTTCGCTTGTGCACATCAACTCTTATTTGTATTTGGTGTCGTTTATCTAATGGGATATATGCATATTTCACTTATCGAAGCACTAAAAGTCGGCTACTTACCTTTTGTTGGTGTTGATGCAGCTAAATTTATTATTGCAACTTGCGTAATGTTCTCATTATGGCGCCACCACGCACGCAAATAACCATGCAAATTGGCGATATTATTTTCCAAGCCCAGAATGAAGAAAGCGAATTCAATACAGCGATCACTCATTCTGGTGCCCAAATCAGCGCTGATGACATAATCAATCAAATAAGCCATGTTGGGTTATATATTGGCGATAATATCGTTATTGAAGCCACCCAAAAACATGGGGTAATCTATACCCCCCTTAATGACTTTTTAGCCGTTGCAAAATATAATCTTGTCGCAACCATTTATGATGAGTCAGTCATCAAAAATGCATTAACACGAGTTCAAACCTGCCTTGGGTTGCCCTATAACCATAGTTTTCGAGCAGATGATAAGGGCTTTTACTGTAGTGAACTGATTACTTTTGCCTTTAAATACCCGTCAGGTAAAGATTATTTTCAATTATATCCAATGAATTTTAAAGATTCTGTTACTAACCAAATTATCCCCTATTGGATCGATTATTATCGAGCACTTAACCAAACTATTCCACAAGGTGCATTAGGTTCACATCCACAACAGTTAATGCGGCAAACACATTTATTTAAAACTATCCGAACATATTAAGCTTAGCAAATAAAGTCAATAAAATAGGTCAATTGAACATAAAAAAGCGATTTGAAATAATTTAATTGTTGACATAGCGGCATTAAATCTATAATATGCGCGCTACATTTCGGTTCCTCCATAGTTCAGTCGGTAGAACGGCGGACTGTTAATCCGTATGTCACAGGTTCAAGTCCTGTTGGAGGAGCCAACTTCATTCAACTTATGTTTTTCCAACCTTAGCAAATCATTAAAATTATCAATTTTCAAAGTTACTCATCAATACTTGGTGTTAAGCTAACTAGAAAGCTTATTTAGATGGTATAATGCTGTGGAAATTATATGTCTCAATCATCCTTCAATCCTGCAAAACGTTATTAAGCAAAATTGTTTTGTAAAATCTTAAATGATAACGGTTTAACGATATTATCTAAATGAGTTTGAACTGTGGCTCACCACTAGAATATAAAATTTAAAAAATTATTTTTAGCTGATAAATTGAAAGAATATCTTGCAAAAAAAATCAATCAATAGCATATTTAATACTATTTATTTGATTTAAAGCTTATTTTTAAACTAAGTTAGCTGCTAAAACGCATTTATGAACAATGGCTTAAACGATTAACAATCGTCAATAATTTATAATAAAATTAAAATAAATTTTGTAAAAATGAAATTTAGGGAAAAGAATAATGCATATACATTTTATTATTCACGAAGATTTCGAAGCACCTGGCGCATATGAGCAATGGGCAAAAATACATCAACACACAATTAGCTATTCACGTGTCTACCTTGGTGAACCCCTTCCAGATAATATCAATAGTATTGATTTTCTAATTATCATGGGTGGACCACAATCACCGGCAACTACAAAACAAGAATGTGCCCATTTTGACTCGTTAGCTGAGCAAGCTATCATTTTATCTGCAATTAAAGCCAATAAAGTTGTTATTGGTGTTTGCCTTGGATCACAATTAATTGGCGAAGCACTTGGTGCACATTACGAACATAGCCCAGAAAAAGAGATTGGCAAATTCCCAATTACGTTGACCGAAGCTGGTAAAAAAAATCCGTTATTTTCTCATTTCGGTGATAGTTTAGCTGTCGGTCACTGGCACAATGATATGCCTGGTTTAACTCAAGATGCCCAAATCATTGCCTATAGTGAAGGCTGTCCACGGCAAATCATTGCCTATGGTCCATTCGTGTATGGTTTCCAATGTCATATGGAGTTAACTCATGAAGTGGTTGCTAAGCTCATTGCACATTCTCAAGATGATATTAGTCAAGCTGCAAATTATCGCTTTGTCGATACAGAAGACAAATTACGCGCGCACGATTATAGCCAAATGAACTTAAAGTTGTTTATTTTTCTCGATAAACTTAACAAGTATTATCACTCCACCTGTAAAAATTGATCCATTATTCGATATAAAAACTGTCAATTATGCAAAAAATTGTAGTAGATAAACCGGAAAAACGCAGCCCTTTAAGGTTAAAATTAGGAAAAGAATACTTTATTTTAAAACGTAAACTAGATTGGTGGAAAAATCGTAAGCTATATAGTACTGTCGACATCAATAATCACGCGTGCCGTTATTCCCATAAAAAACATCAATCGGTTTTATTAAGGCAGTTAAAAGATGTGGATATGTATCTGCAATACAACAAAATCACCAATCTACACTTAGCGGTAGAAAAACTCAATGGTTCAATCATAAAACCGAATCAACGTTTTTCGATCTGGCATAACATCGGGCGCCCAACGAAAAAGCGCGGTTTTTTAGAAGGTCTTTCACTGCACAATGGCAAAATTGGTAAAGATATTGGTGGGGGACTCTGTCAGTTAGGCAATTTAATTTATTGGATGGTTTTGCATTCTGAATTAACGGTTATAGAACGCTGGCGACATAGTTTTGATGTTTTTCCTGATGTAAACCGCACTCGCGACCTTATCTTATAACTATGTTGATTTGCAGCTACTCAACAAAACCAATACAACATACCGCCTTAATCTTTGGCTTGATGATAAATATTTACATGGGGAACTACTTGCTGATACTCCGTTATGTTATCAATATGAAGTTTTCGAAACCGATCATCGCATTGAGCAACAATGGTGGGGAGGTTACACAAGGCACAATAAAATATGGCAACGAAAAACCCATTTAATAGATCATTATCAGCAAGAAAAGCTAATTTGTGAAAATCATGCCATTATGATGTACGTACCCTATTTAAAAAATAGTGAAGATTAATTAACAACCATAAGAAAATAGTAATTTTCACAAACAAATAGTCATCAACTATCTAAATAATAGTTTGTGAGCCATATTAATAACTCGTATACTGCTTAAATTAAGTAGTTAATAATAATATATATGAAAGGAGCAACTTCATGGCCTACACTTTACCAGCGCTACCTTATGCGTATGATGCATTAGAACCTTATATTGATGAACAAACTATGCATCTACATCATGACAAACACCATCAAACTTATGTCAATAATGCCAACGGCATTTTAGAAACACTATCTGATGAAATCAAACAATTAAGCCCTGAAGCTTTATTAGCTAATTTGGACAAAGTGCCAAGCGATAAAGTTACCGGAATTAAAAATAATGTGGGTGGGCATGTTAATCACACTTTATTTTGGGAACTACTAAAAGTGGGAACTGAACTTAAAGGTGAACTAAAAGCCGCAATTGAAAAAGATTTTGGTACAGTTGATGCATTTAAAGAAAAATTTTCAGCAGCAGCGGCAAGTCGTTTTGGCTCAGGTTGGGCATGGTTAGTATTACAAAATGGTAAACTTGCAGTTGTATCAACAGCAAACCAAGATTCTCCGCTAATGGGTGAAAAATATTCAGGTGTTTCTGGTACACCAATTTTAGCACTTGATGTTTGGGAGCATGCTTATTATCTAAAATACCAAAATCGTCGTGCTGATTACATTGGTGCATTTTGGAATGTCATTAACTGGGACAAAGTGGCTGAACTTTATGCTCAAGCTAAAAAATAATTAATTTAAATAGTTCTGTTTTGAGTTAAAAATGACGCATGATGCGTCATTTTTATTTTCAACAATAATGTATCAAAGCAAGGATAAGACATAAAATTGCTAATTGCTAATTTATGTATAAATCCGCTACAATGTGCGATTATGCCAAAATTATAAAAACCAACAAAAATAGAACATGTTTGAAATTAATCCAATAAAATCCAAAATAGCTGAACTTACTGAGCGCACAAATGTCATTCGGGGGTATCTTTGACTATGATCTCAAGAAAGAACGTCTTGAGGAAGTCAATGCCGAATTAGAACAATCCGAAGTTTGGGCCGATCCAGAAAAAGCACAAGCATTAGGCAAAGAACGCGTTGCGCTAGAAGAGATCATCAATACCATCAATACTTTAGAACAAGGTCTGGACGACGTCGAAGGTCTACTTGAACTTGCTATTGAAGCAGAAGATCAAGACACTTTTGACGAAGCCAATCAAGAACTTGAACAACTCGAAAAAAAGCTAGCTGGTCTTGAATTTCGCCGAATGTTCTCGGGTGATTATGACAGTGCTGACTGTTACTTAGATATCCAATCAGGCTCAGGTGGTACTGAAGCCCAAGATTGGGCGGAAATGTTACTGAGAATGTATTTACGCTGGGCTGAATCGAAAGGTTTTACAACCGAAGTGATGGAAGTATCAGACGGTGATGTAGCTGGCATAAAATCAGCCACAATCAAAGTAACCGGCGATTATGCTTATGGTTGGTTACGCACTGAAACCGGTGTCCACCGCTTAGTACGAAAAAGCCCATTCGACTCAGGAAACCGCCGTCATACCTCATTTGCATCGGTATTTGTCTATCCAGAAGTTGATGACAATATTGATATCGACATCAATCCAGCCGATCTGCGCATCGACGTTTATCGTGCATCGGGCGCGGGTGGTCAGCATGTCAATAAAACCGAATCTGCTGTACGTATTACCCACGTACCAACGGGAATTGTGACACAATGTCAAAATAACCGCTCGCAACATAGTAATAAAGATCAGGCCATGAAACAGTTAAAAGCAAAACTGTATGAGCTTGAAATGCACAAAAAGAATGCCGAAAAACAACAAATGGAAGAAAACAAATCCGATATTGGTTGGGGCAGCCAAATTCGTTCGTATGTACTTGATGATTCACGAATCAAAGACTTACGCACAGGCGTTGAAACACGCAATACGCAAGCCGTTTTAGACGGTGATTTAGATCAATTTATTGAAGAAAGCTTAAAAGCCGGTTTATAACTGGTAATAAATAAAAGGTAAAATTATGTCAACACAGCAAGAGCAACAAAACCATATTGAAGAGTTAAATAACGAGCTTACAATACGTCGTGAAAAGCTAGCTGCAATTCGCAAACAAGGCATTGCTTTCCCGAATGATTTTCGTCGTGACGCAATTTCAAGCGATCTTCATAAATTGTATGATGATAAAACTAACGAAGAGTTAATTGAAAATAAAATTACTGTCACTGTTGCCGGTCGAATGATGATGCGCCGTATTATGGGTAAAGCCTCATTTGTATCATTACAAGATGTTGCAGGGCAAATCCAGCTCTATGTCACTCGTGATGATCTACCCGAAAATTACTACAACGAACAATTCAAAAAATGGGATCTTGGTGACATCGTCGGTGCTAAAGGTTACTTATTCAAAACCAAAACAGGTGAACTATCAATTCATTGTGAAGAAATCCGCCTACTAACTAAAGCATTACGCCCATTACCAGATAAATTCCACGGCTTAGCAGATCAAGAAATGCGCTATCGTCAACGTTACCTTGATTTAATTACTAATCAACAATCACGTGACACCTTTATTGCTCGCTCAAAAGTGGTAACTGAAATTCGTAACTTTATGTTAGAAAATCACTTTATGGAAGTCGAAACCCCAATGATGCAAGTCATCCCAGGTGGTGCATCAGCCAAACCATTTATTACTCACCACAATGCGCTTGATTTAGATATGTATCTACGTATTGCCCCTGAACTTTATTTAAAACGTTTAGTTGTAGGTGGTTTTGAACGAGTATTTGAAATTAATCGAAACTTCCGTAATGAAGGCGTATCACCAAGACATAATCCAGAGTTTACCATGATGGAAATGTACATGGCTTATGCCGATTACAAAGACCTGATTGTTTTAACTGAAGCATTATTCCGCCGCCTTGCAATCGCCGTAACGGGTAATCCAGTTGTACAATATGGCGAGCATACTTTCGATTTTGGCAAACCATTTATCAAAATGACTATGCGTGAGGCAATTTGTCATTACCGTCCAGAAACCGATAATGCTGATTTAGATGATTTTGATAAAGCGTGTGCAATTGCCAAAGCTGTCGGTATTAAAATTGAAAAAAGTTGGGGACTCGGTCGAGTGGTAACTGAAATCTTTGAAGAAGTGGCTGAAGCTAACCTCATTCAACCAACATTTATCACCGAATACCCGGCAGAAGTCTCACCACTTGCTCGTCGAAACGATGAAAACCCATTTGTAACAGACCGCTTTGAATTCTTTATTGGTGGACGTGAAATTGGTAACGGCTTCTCAGAACTTAACGATGCTGAAGACCAAGCACAACGTTTTGCCGATCAGGTATCGCAAAAAGATGCGGGTGATGACGAAGCAATGTTCTATGATGAAGATTATATCACCGCATTAGAGCACGGCTTACCGCCAACAGCTGGACTAGGAATTGGGATTGACCGAACAGTAATGCTATTTACCAACAGTCATACCATTCGTGATGTCATTTTGTTCCCAACTATGCGTCCAATTAAATAAACCAAATACCACAAAAAACTCATCTATTAAAAAATAGGTGAGTTTTGTCAGTAAGCACTTATATTTTCTTTAACTTTTCTAAAATTATTTTACTCACAATAAGCATATTATATATGCAATATATATCTAATTAGGCTTTTCCAATTGCCAATCAAGTTCACTTAACATTAATATAATTTAGCATCATGCTTAACGCCACACATGTAGCCTATAACTTAATTAGTAACAGATAAATAATATAGTAAGTTATTGCTCACTATAAACATGACCACTAAACGTGGATTACGAATATATAAAGGTTTTATCAGGACTTTTCATTAAACTAAATACTGAGAAGTGAATTTTACATAAACATAACTTAGCAATCATAGAGTATATTTGTTTGATTCATACTCAAATAAGTTATTAACTTACGCTAAAGCAAATCAGCAATCTTTGCGTTTTTAATGCTCACTATTATTTAGCATTAGGTTCACTTAATTACATAAATAACCATAATATGATAATCAATCACATATAGTTTAACCTAGAAAGTAAGTACTTAATCACTTTAAATCATAACCGATTGTTCATTAATACAATAACTTAGCCTTTATGTAGATTTTGGATTCGCAAGCAACGTTGGCTATAAATTTAGCCAACGTGATGTTACTGCAATTTACTCAACTATATCGGTACAGGCTTAGACACCACAAAATTGCTATTTATCGCTCACAAAACCATTTAAGTTAACAAATATTTAACGAATAAACACTATTTTTGCTAACCCTCAACTTTCGTGCTCAAGAAATAAGCACTAAGGATAGACGCAAACCAGATCGTTCCGGGACGAGGAGTAGTTGTGAACGGCGCCTACGTCGAAAAAAACAATGAACAGTGTCGAATCATCACCGATGGCAATAGCGGTGCTGCCGACAAAAATGGATGAGATATAAAAGTGCACATTGCCCCATTCAGAAAGGAAACCTGCGCCGATATTAGCATCGGCATAATTATCACTGGATGGTGGTGTGGCAGGTGTCCATGATGGTCCCCATCCCCAACGCCTGTTAACTGCGTTAGTTAAGTCTTTTACCTGTGGCAAACGATAACCACCGCCTAAACTACTACACCAGGATGAGGCGCTATCAACAGTAACATCGCCTACGCCTAGTGGGCGGGCAACGAACCACTGCTTTAACTCAAAACCATAGCTTAATACCGTTTTATTACGACTATCTTTACCCTCTATCACAAAAGTCTGCGGCAAGCTAGCTGGAGCCACACTACCCGGTAATGCTGAATCCTGTTGGGCTTTTGTTGCTGCAGGACCAGTAAGCGTGACACGTATGAAATTTGGATTAGTGGGTGATGGTGTCATGGTAGCGGTAATACCACCTTGAGTGACAGTTGGCCAGGTTAATGTAGAGCTATCAATATTTTCTATGTCTAAATCAAAATACAAATTATTAGCACCGGTAGTCGGGAAGTTAAGCTTGTACTGTGATGGCTCAGCTGCTTGCTTTACAAAACCTCGTTGTCGATTCCAAATATCGGAAGGTTTGGAATAAACGGGCCCCCCCCGACCCGGCCATGCGTAACAGATTTTAGGCGCGGATTTGGGTCTGGTGATATAATAGGCAGCCGTGCTACCACTAAAATTACCACTATTTGGCACCCCATACTGGGTGGTTAAACTACCATCAGTACTGGTTAATTCTACTTTATAAGGTGCCATACAGCTATCTATGTTGGCACTATGCGTCACGGCTCGATTCAATTTATCGGTAATGCTCACGCTTAAATTACCGGTCGCGGTAATTCCATTAGTACCCTGACCATCACCATCATCATCCCCCCAATAATTGTAAGGCTCACCAATTAAGTCGTTTAAGGCGATAGCGTTAACAGTGGCAGGGACCAGCATTCCAATATCACTAAAGTGTTCATTGGCTTCTGGGAGAACGATTGGATTATCTGCGGTTGAAGTATTATTGTCCGGTGTGTAGGTGGTTTGAGTCGTGCCGTCAGAAACGGTAATACCTAACAGCCCCTCAGTCGTGGTGACCTTAGTGACCCCATTATCAAAGGTTAAATAGGGTGCACTACCATGAATGACTTCCGCCGTCGTTGCCGACAATGCTTGAGTCGTAGTGGCATACAGCAATAATAACCATGGTATCGATGCTAAAGCCAGTTTAGATAATTGACCTGATGCTTGAGTTTGCCTAAAAAACAAGGTTGCACTTAAGATTAACCTTAAATTTATCGCTTTAAGTAAGCGATAGCATAACGCTAAATTAAATGTGCATCTTTTGCTTACACTGATTGCTAAAAAACGAGGGTGAGTTACCTTGCTTTGATGAAATAAGTTAGGTGTAGAAGTAAGAGTTGAATTAAATTTTAGCCTAAAGAGAGATTGGTGAGTTTTTAAAACATTGTTTTGCCAGCGCTGGTGTCTGGTGTCTGGTGTCTATAATTATACTGCATGGCGTTCCACCCGTCAACTAATCTGTTATTTTATTTGATTTTTTTATGTTAAATGGCTATAAATCAAGCTTAAATAAGCTTAATTTTCGGAATTATAAGGCTATGATAAAAAAAAGTCACTCATTCAGCCGAATTATTTGTAAAGAAATGTAAATAATACCATAAATAATAAATGCTAATAGCTTTTAAATAGCCAAATATAGTTAAAATATAGCGGATTATTTTTTTATTCAAAAATATATCACCCGCTTGTTTATTAAAGTTCTGAATAGATGTTTTGGAATTTAGATGGGTTAAAATTTCGGATGTTGCTTGTTTTATGACGTTTTCTCTTTGGAGAAAACGCCCGACGCCCGAGTAAAGAGGGGATTATATGATCTTCCCCAAATTACTCGTATCGTTCATTTTTGCTTACCGATGCTATCGGCTAGGAATACACCCTGCCGCTGAAACTGTCCTGTTGTTGCTTAACCTTTATTACGCCTTATTAAACGCCTACGACTTAAGGATTAAGGACTAAGAACTAATGACTAAGGATAGGCGCAAAACCCGCGGAAGCTGTTGACGGGGTCGATGCTGTCAACGTCGCCGTCGTCCGAGCCGACATAGAACGGGGACCTACCGTTGCTGTCACTTGCCCAGTAGAAGTAGGAGACGAAGCCGGCAGCGGCATAACTGTACATGTAGCCCCATTCGGTGAACAAACCCGCACCAATATTACGCTGGTAATTATTTTGAGTTGATGCCGGCGTGGCGCCATCTATGCCATTAACGCATGGAAAGTTGCTATTATTGACGCCACATTTCGCGTTAGTTAAGTCTTTAACCTGTGGCAGACGGTAACCACCGCCTAAATTGCGACACCAGGATGATTGGTTAGGATAGTTATCTGATTTATTTCCGCGATTAACGAACCACTGCTTTAACTCAAAACCATAGCTTAATACTGCTTTATTACTGCTATCTTTACCGACTAACACAAAAGTCTGTGGCAAGCTGGGAGTAGCAATACTTCCTGGTGTGGCTGAACTTTGTTGCGATGATGTTGCCGCCGGACCAGATAGGGTGACGCGGATGTTATTAGCATTATCGGGTGATGGCGTCATGGTGGCGGTAATACCGCCTTGGCTGACTGTTGACCATGTCAATGTTGAACCGTTAATACCACCTATGTCTAAATCAAAATACAGATTATTTGCCCCAGTAGTGGGGAAGTTACGACTGTAACTTGATGACTCAGTGGACTGCACTAAAAAACCTCGTAGTGGATTCCAAATATCAGCGGGACCGGCGTAGATGCCGGTGCCCAAACTCAGATTCGGTTTGGCATAACAGATTTTTGGTGCGGCTTTAGGACTGATATAATAAGTAACAGAACTACCATTGAAACTACGACTATTAGGCCGCCCATACTGGGTGATTAAACTACCAGCAGTACTGGTTAATGCCACTTTATAAGGTGCTTGACAGATATTTAAAGTAGCACTACGACTCACGGCTTGATTGTCTTTATCGGTAATACGTACGCTTAAATTACCGGTTACGGTAATACCATTAGTACCCTGACCATCACCGTCATCATCTCCCCAATAATTATAGGGTGCACCAATTAAAGCACTTAAGGCAATGGAGTTAGCAAGGGTAGGTACCAACATCTGTACATCAGCTAAGATTTCACCAGCATTAGGTAACACTATAGGGGTAGTCGCTGAAGTATTGATTGCCGGAGTAATGGTAGTACCATCAGATAATTTAATCCAAAGCAGCTCCTCAGTAGTGGTAACTTTAGTTACCCGATTATCAAAGGTTAAATAAGGCTGAGTGCCGTTAATTACCTGCACGGTAGTGGCGGATAATGCCTCAGTATTAAATGAACAGCATAACAATAACAATGATACTAACACTAAAACTAGTTTAGATAACGGGCATGATGCTTGAGTTTGAGTATAAGCCCCGAGTGAATTTAAGATTAACCTTAAATTTATATCTTTAATTAAGCTTAAGGATAGCGCTGAGCTCAAAGCGTATCTTTTGTTTACACTTATTGCTAAAAAACGATGATTATTTACGCTGTTTCGATGAAATAAGTTAAAAGTAGAAGCAAGAATTGAATTAAATTTTAGCCTAAAGAGAGATTGGGGAGTTTTTAAAACATTATTTTGCCAGCGCTGGTGTCTGGTGTCTGGTGTCTATAATTATACTTCATGGCGCTCCATCCGTCAACTAATTATTTATTTTATTTCGTTTTTTTATATTAAATGCCATAAATCAAGCTTAAATAAGCTTATTTTTCGGAATTATAAGGCTATGATAAAAAAAAGCCACTCATTCAGCCGAATTATTTGCAAAGAAATGTAAATAACACCATAAATAATAAACGCTAATAGCCTTTAAATAGTCAAATATAGTTAAAATATAGCGGATTATTTTTTTATTCGAAAATATATCACTCGCTCTTTTCGAAAAAATAAGCGACATTTTTAGCCGTTAATCAACTTAATAATTAACGGCTATTTATTAGTCAGCTGATTTATGAGGTAAAATTAAATTTAGTACAATCGCTAAAATTCCACATAAACTGATTCCTTGCAAAGCATAAGATCCAAAATCAAAAATCATGCCGCCAATACCAAATACAAGTACTAACGAGACGATACACATATTACGTGATACAGAAAGATCAACTTTATGTTTGACTAAAATATTAATGCCAACCGAAGCTATCGAGCCAAAAAGTAATACCATAATTCCGCCCATTACAACTGTCGGAATAGAGCTTAAAAAAGCACCAATCTTACCAATAAATGACATTAAAATAGCCCAAATAGCTGCCCAGGTCATTACTCTAGTTCTAAAATTACGCGTTAATGTGACTGCACCAATAACTTCAGCATAGGTAATACATGGCGGGCCACCAAAGAAACCAGCAGCAGATGTTGCTAACCCATCACCCAGTAACGTGCGCTGTAATCCTGGTTCTTTAGTGTAATCTTTACCGGTGACAGAACTAATGGCCATAATATCACCAACATGCTCGATTGTTGGTGCTATAACGATCGGAATCATATATAAAATGGCTTGCCATTGAAACTCAGGAAAAGTGAAATCTGGAATTTTAAACCAAGGTGCTTCGATGACTTGTTGAAAGTTGACAATACCAAAAATACAAGAAAACATGTAACCAACAATAATTCCAGCAATAATTGGCACTAATTTAAAAAAACCTTTTGCCCAGATTGCTACAATCAACGTCGTTAATAAAGAAGCCATTGAAATAATAATCAATTGATAGTTTTCTGCTGATAAACCGCTATTTTTACCCATTGCCATGCCAACCGCTACCGGCGCTAAAGATAAACCAATAACCATAATAATTGGCCCTGTTACAACTGGAGGTAAAATGCGATCAATAATATGGCTGCCATTAATTTTGACTAAAAAAGCAAAAAACATAAAAACCAAACCTGCCGCAACTAATCCACCTAACGTAGCTGGAATTCCCCACTGTGCAACCCCAAAAGAGATAGGTGCAATAAATGCAAATGAAGAAGCTAAAAATACAGGCACTTTTCCTTTAGTGGTTAATTGAAATAATAACGTACCCACACCCGCTGTAAACATTGCAACATTTGGATTTAATCCAGTTAAAAGTGGCACTAAAACCAATGCACCAAAGGCAACAAATAACATTTGCGCACCGGTAAAAATATCTTGCCAAGCATGTTTAAGTGGCGAGATATTATTGTTTATTTGATCAAGAGCATTTTTAGTCACGTGGTCCTCTCTTAATTACTCTATTAATTGATATTTATTTCTTTACTAAATAGCGGACATAAAAAAACCGGATAAACCGGTCTAAAATTTGAGATTTTATTTTGTGCCGAATATCTTATCTCCAGCATCGCCAAGCCCTGGTAATATATAACCTTTATCGTTCAATTTATCATCGATTGAAGCGGTATAAAGTTCAACATCAGGATGAGCTTGTTCCAATACTTTAATACCTTCTGGTGCAGCCACTAAAACAAGCACTTTAATATTTTTACAACCTGCTTTTTTTAGTAAATCAATTGTTGCAACCATAGAACCACCCGTTGCTAACATTGGATCAACAACTAAAGCCATACGTTCATCAATGTCAGAAGTTAATTTTTGGAAATAAGGAACAGGTTCAAGCGTTTCCTCATTACGATAAAAACCAACAACGCTTATACGTGCACTAGGTATATGCTCAAGTACACCATCCATCATGCCTAAGCCGGCACGTAAAATAGGTACTACGGTAATTTTTTTACCTTTAATTCGTTCAACTTGTACTGGTCCACACCAGCCTTCAATGGTCACTTTTTCAGTGGGTAAGTCAGCAGTAGCTTCATAGGTTAATAAACTGCCAACTTCACTAGCAAGATCGCGAAAATCTTTAGTGCTAATATCATGTTCGCGCATTAAACCAATTTTATGGCGTACTAGAGGATGTTTTACTTCAACTATTTTCATGGGAGGGCCTCAGTGTTACTTTTTATCATCTATTAGTAGGTATAAATAACCACTGAGCGATAATGTTAACATAGATCATTGTAACTGAAAACCTATAATCGTGAGCAAAACATAGCAAACATAAAAATAACATATTGTTTGTTAATATATTGTTACTATGTGTAAATATTTTGTTTTATTTATGTTTTTTTATTAAAATAGTCGCTGCTTTAAATAGCAAAAGTCAAATATAAATAAAAAAAGGAATTATAACAATGAATTGGTTTATCAGTTGTATGACAAAAAATTATGCAAACTTTAGTGGTCGAGCTCGTCGTAAAGAGTATTGGCTTTTCAACTTATTTGTAATCATATTTTTTTTCGTATTAATGTTTTTAAGTTCGCTTAGTCAAGCTATGGCATCATTAATGCTTTTAGTTGGAGTAGTTGCAGTATTAGCATTTTTTATTCCAAGTTTAGCAGTGACGGTACGTCGTTTGCATGATACCGACAAATCAGGCTGGTGGTATTTAATTAGTTTCATCCCATTTGGTAGTATTGTACTGCTTGTTTTCATGTGTATAAATTCTACACCGGGTAGTAACGAGTATGGTGATAATCCGAAAGGATTATAATTGCTTGTTTACCTCATCAATTTTATTGATGAGGTTCTATTATTCCAACATTATTTTTATGCAATTAAATACTTTCTCCATCTAGATATTCAACAGACAAATCCACCACTTTTTGATCTATCCTTTCCCCATTAATTCTTTTTAATAATAGTTCTGCAGCTATTTTACCCATTTCAATTCTTGGAGTATGTATCGATGCTAATTTTGGATTCATATATTGACCTATTTGATGCCCATGAAAACCAACAATAGCGATTTGTTTAGGAATTTCAATGCCCATTCGTTGGCATTCAAGCAGTACGCCTAAAGCCAAATCATCGTTAGTACTAAAAATCCCATCAACGGCAGGAAACTCTTTTAAAATTTGGTGTAAAAAACGTGCGCCAAGTTCATAAGAGGAGGCTTCTTTAGTCGCTAACGTACGCGGCGTTAAGCCTGCTTCTTGCATCGCTTTTTCATAGCCTTGTTGACGAATAATGCTACGTTGATCTTGCCTTGCGCTAAAATAAACAATATTGCGACGCCCTTTTTCGATCATACGATGAATCATATTTCGGGTTGCAGTAAAATTATCAAATCCGACGGCCATATCAATACACGGCGACACACTATCCATAATTTCAACCACAGGAACGCCCGAAATTTCGATCATTTTTAATGTAGCAGGATTATGGATTCTTTCAGTTAAGATTAATCCATCAATATTATAAGAAAGTAATGAACGAACCCGTTGCTCTTCTTTATCGGCATTGTATCCTGTATGAGTAATCATGGTCTGATATCCTTTGGCATCAGTTACCATCTCAATTCCTTTTAAAATATCCGCAAAAACTTGGTTGGTTAACGATGGAAACACAACCCCAATCGCATTACTTTTTGCATTTGATAACATATCAGGCGCTTTATTAGGGATATAACCAAGCTGCTCGATTGCCGCTGAAATTTGAGACTGTAATGGTTTAGACACCAAATTAGGATCGCGTAAATATCGACTCACTGTCATTTTACTTATGCCAATTAAATTAGCAATTTCTTGCAAACCAGTTCGCCGTTTTTTACTATAACTCATCACTGTTTTTCCGGAAGTTGTGGCTGCCAATCAATCGGTGTTTTACCCTGTTTTATAATAAGATCGTTTGCCTTTGAGAAATGCTTACAACCCAAAAAGCCACGATGTGCAGATAATGGTGATGGATGCACAGACGTTAAAACATGATGTTTTTGCCGATCGATAAATTGCCCTTTTTTTTGAGCGGGTGAGCCCCACAATAAAAATACAACACCTTCAAGATATTTATCAATTGCCGCAATAACATGGTCAGTAAACGTTTCCCAACCTATTTTAGCGTGGGAATGAGCTTGCCCTGCTTGAACAGTTAATACCGTATTTAATAAAAGAACACCTTGATTTGCCCAAGAACCTAAATAACCATAAGAAGGAATTTTGAAACCCTCAATATCCGTCGAAAGCTCTTTATAGATATTAAGTAACGATGGTGGTGGTTTAACGCCAGGTAGTACTGAAAACGACAAACCGTGAGCTTGATTAGGTCCATGATATGGATCTTGTCCTAATATCACGACTTTAATGTCATTAAAAGGCGTAAAGCGGAATGCATTAAACACATCATGCTGTGGAGGATAAATCACTTTACCTTTAGCTCGTTCTGATGCGACAAATTGCAATATTTGTTGAAAATAAGGTTTATCTTTTTCCGATCCAATGACATCATGCCATGTTAATTGATTACTCATACAATACCTATATTATTATTTCATATGGCTCAACAACATTATCAGCCGATAACATTAATTATACCTAAAAATAATAATAAACCTAACAGTAATCAAGTACGTTTAATCTAAATAAACACGCTTAAAAATTCAATTAAACATAAATTAGGCATAACTTGCTCGTTCAGCATCAATATTTAACGATCATTTTTGTAATAATCCAAGTTTATGAATTAAGATCTGAAATTTGGATTGATTAATAATCTAATTAATTTTATTAATGAGTAACACACTCATCATCAAAGTAATCATCCCAAAGGGATTCATGATATTTATGGTTATTGGCAATGCGTATACTTAGATGAATAATATAAAATATGCATAAGATCATATTTGTATTGATAATCGTATTGCTATTGATAAAAAGTTATTAAATGATAATAGGCTAGGTATGGCATTAAAATTTACTTTTACCTTAAGTGAACCGCTTAAAATTGATGTAAAAAATACCGTTTTTAAGGCAACTTGATTTACCTAACTTATTAATCGTCGTTTTATTACTTGTAAAGTATTTTAATACAATTGAATAATAATATCTTACATATCAATCAGTTGATTAGTTTAAAAAAAATATTAATCAATTTTTATCAAAGGTATTACTTATCGAATTAATAGCTTTTTTTGACTTTAATCAAAACTTGAAAGTGCTATATTAACCTTAATTATTTTAGGGCAATAAGGCCCCGTTAGGAGGATTTAAAAATGATTACAGGTATCCAAATTACTAAAGCAGACAATGCAGCACTTCTTAACTCTTTCTGGTTATTGGACGACTCTACAAAAGAAGCTCGTTGTGTCGCTGCAAAATCAGTTTATAAAGAAGATCAAGTTATCCCAACTGCAGAACTTGGTCAATTCGAATATCGTGAAGTTCCATTAGATGTTGCTCCAACTATCAAAGTTGAAGGTGGTCAACACTTAAATGTGAATGTTCTTCGTCGTGAAACTTTAGAAGATGCTGTTCAACACCCAGAAAAATATCCACAATTAACTATTCGTGTTTCTGGTTATGCAGTTCGTTTCAACTCATTAACTGCTGAACAACAACGCGACGTTATTGCTCGTACATTCACAACTAAAATGTAATTTTAGTTTATTATCGAATGATTAAAACCCAGCTTATGCTGGGTTTATTTTTATGAAAAAACAAATTTCTTTGTTCTAAACTAGTCTACCCAAGCTAAATACTCCATCCAAGCAGGATCAAACTCACAGTCAATTTTTACTGATAGATCTTGATATTGATTTAATATATTTTGAATTATTTGAGTAGCAAAATGTTTATCTTCTACATACCAAAGCATAGTTCTTGTTGCTTGGTGTAAAGAATTTTGGGCATGAATGCCTTTCTTATTTTCACGGAAAGCGGCGCTAATGGCATCTTCTATATCGTAAACTAACGATAAGGTCTCTTTACAATCTAGCTCTATACTCAGATTAAGTCCATAACCATAATTAATATCACAAGCCAATGCATTAGCCGTTTCGTTACGCTGCACTAAGGTCGTATCATCAGGATCATCTTTACTTGCTAATTCAAATACAAACAATTGATCTTCACTTTCAGAAATAGGAAAAATACCGGTGTGTTTTAAATCATTTTTCCAGATATCATCAAATCGTTTAGCAAACTCTTCAGCCGTAATACTATTAGAATCAGGCATTGTGTCGACAAAATTAATTGATTGCACTTTTATAGCTAAGTCGTACTCCCCTAAAAGATGATCCAAAATGACTAAAGCTAATGTTTGTGCATAATTTATTTGATCTTTGGCGATTGGTTTAGCAAACATTAAATCCAAAGCAATTTTACGATGATCTTCATGATATTGAATCAATAAATCAGATGCCCCCAATGAAAAAGAGGTACCATTAAAATTTATTTCAAAATCAGAAATTTTATTAGCTCGTTGACGAAATGCCTCGATTTCAAATAGATCTAAACTAGGTGCTAATTTAACAATTTCTACTACTAGTTCAAAACGTTCAATTTTACCTTCAGCAGTAAAAATAATTTTATGTTTTTTTACCTCTCCCCCCATAATTTCGGCAATAACGTCTAATTGGTTTTCACTTAACAAGTTATTGAGCTTTTCCATTAAATCTAAAGGTTGCAATTCACTAAGAGACTGTTCTGACTGTTTAACTTTATTCCAAAAGGATTGGATAGCTATTTTGAGGTTATCATCTGGTGTTGATTGTTGAGCAATGACTACATTTTGTGGTCGCAATTTTTGCCAAAGTTTTTTAAAAAACATAAAAAAATCCTATAGATAAAAGTGATTAAAATTATATACAAATAAAAATAATATGTAATTCAATATACTACATCAATTTAATTTTGAACAACATCGATTATCTACGTTTGATACAAAATATTGCACAAAATTTAGCTATCAAGAATTAACAAAAAAACATTTAAAAATGAGGGTTTATTGATATGAACTAGATAAATAAAAATGGCGAGGTAGTTTTTCTGCCTCGCCATTTGTACATTATTGAAAATTATTAGCCAAAAAACTTTTTCACTTTATCAAAAAAGCTTTTTTCTTTTGGACTATGCTTAGAACTTTTATCGGCTTTAAAACTTTCGCCTAATTCTTTTAACAACTCTTTTTGTTTACCCGTTAAATTAACAGGAGTTTCAACCACAACATGACAATACAAATCACCCATTGTACTACCGCGTAATGATTTGACACCTTTACCACGTAATCTAAACATTTTTCCTGTTTGTGTTTCGGCCGGTATCGTTAAACTGACTTTACCATTAAGTGTTGGTACTTCAACTTCGCCACCTAGTGATGCCAATGCAATATTAATTGGAATTTCACAATGTAAATTATTACCATCACGTTCAAAAATACCATGTGGTTTAACTTGCACTTGCACATATAAATCACCAGCTGGTGCACCGTTTAAGCCTGCTTCACCTTCACCGGAAAGTCGAATACGATTACCCGTATCCACCCCCGCAGGAATAGTTACAGAAAGTGTTTTTGTTTTTTGGATACGACCTTCGCCATGACACTTTTTACAAGGATTTTTAACTACTTTGCCTCGTCCATGACAAGTTGGGCACTCTTGCTGTACAGCAAAGAAACCTTGGCGCATTTGCACAACCCCTGCACCATGGCAAGTTTCACAGGTAACAACATCTGATGCCTTTTCTGTACCTTGACCATGACAAGTATCACAAGTAACCCATGTTGGTACTTTTATTTCTTTGCTGACACCCGCAGCGGCTTCTTCAAGTGTTAAGGTAATATTGTATTGCAGATCAGCACCACGTGATGCGCTTTGCGCTCGTCCGCCACGACCACCACCAAAGAAATCACTGAATATATCATCAAATGCTGAACCACCACTAAAGCCGCCGAAGCCACCAAATCCACCGGCACCCGCTCCGGCACCACCGCCAAAACCTTGCTCGAAAGCAGCATGCCCATATTGATCATAAGCTGCTTTTTTCTGCGCATCGGTCAAAACTTCATAAGCTTCTTTCACTTCTTTAAATTTTGCTTCTGCTTCAGCTTTATTATCCTGATTTTTATCAGGATGATATTTCATGGCAAGGCGTTTATAGGCTTTTTTTATTTCAGCTTCAGTAGCACTTTTACTTACGCCTAATGTTTCATAATAATCTTTCTTCGCCATAATTTACCTTTATTTTTATTTATTACATAAACAACTAAACGGGCTTGAGTTACCTCGCGCCCGTTTAATGTGTTACATGTTTAAAACTCGTTGAAATAACTCATTAAAAAACACAGCGGTTAATGCTTATTTTTTATCATCATCAACTTCTTTAAAGTCTGCATCAACAACATCGTCTTGCGCTGTAGAGCTACTACCTGCTTGAGTTGACTGTTCTGCCTGACCTTGTTGCTGCGCTAGTTCAAGCAATTTTTTAGATGCTTCCATTAATGCATTAATTTTCGCTTCGATTTCAGCTTTATCTTCACCACGCGCTGCAACTTCTAATGCACTCACTGCATCTTCAATGGCTGTTTTATCAGCAGCTGGTAATTTATCGCCTGCATCAGACACTTGTTTACGCGTTGAGTGAACAAGGTGATCTGCTTGGTTACGAATTTGAGCTAACTCTTCAAACTTACGGTCAGCTTCTGCATTCGCCTCAGCATCATTTACCATTTTTTGAATCTCTTCTTCACTTAAACCTGAAGAAGCTTTAATAGTAATATTTTGTTCACGTCCAGTGTTTTTATCTTTTGCTGATACATGTAAGATACCGTCAGCATCAATATCAAATGTTACTTCAATTTGTGGCATACCACGCGGTGCAGCTTGAATACCATCAAGATTAAACTGACCTAATGATTTGTTATCACTTGCACGTTTACGTTCACCTTGTAACACATGAATGGTTACCGCTGATTGATTATCTTCAGCTGTTGAGAACACTTGACTATGTTTAGTTGGGATAGTTGTGTTTTTCTCAATCAAGGTAGTCATCACACCACCCATTGTTTCAATACCTAAAGATAATGGTGTTACATCAAGTAATAACACATCTTTAACATCACCACCAAGTACCCCACCTTGTACTGCTGCGCCCACTGCTACAGCTTCATCAGGGTTAACGTCTTTACGTGGTTCTTTACCAAAGAAGTCAGCAACCGCTTTTTGCACCATAGGCATACGAGTTTGACCACCGACTAAAATAACATCTTTAATATCAGATACAGATAAACCAGCATCTTGTAGTGCAGTTTTAACCGGATCCATTGAGCGTTTAACTAAATCTTCGACTAATGATTCAAGTTTAGCGCGTGTCACTTTAATATTTAAGTGTTTTGGACCTGATGCATCAGCCGTGATATATGGTAAGTTGATATCAGTTTGTTGTGCTGATGATAATTCAATTTTCGCTTTTTCTGCCGCTTCTTTTAAACGTTGCATTGCAAGTGGATCATTTTTCAGATCAAATCCTTGTTCACGTTTAAATTCATCAACTAAATAGTTAATTAAGCGTGAGTCAAAGTCTTCACCACCTAAATGAGTATCACCATTAGTTGCTAATACTTCGAATGTTTTCTCGCCATCAACATCGTCAATTTCGATAATTGAGATATCAAATGTACCACCACCAAGGTCGTATACAGCGATAGTGCGGTTACCCACATCTTTATCTAAACCGTAAGCAAGTGCAGCGGCTGTTGGTTCGTTAATAATACGTTTAACATCTAAACCAGCAATACGACCCGCATCTTTAGTTGCTTGACGCTGAGCATCATTAAAATACGCTGGAACAGTGATAACTGCTTCAGTGACTGGCTCACCAAGATAATCTTCTGCGGTTTTTTTCATTTTCTTCAATACTTCAGCAGAGATTTGCGGTGGCGCAATTTTTTGACCTTTGACATCTACCCATGCATCGCCATTATCAGCTTTAACAATTTTATAAGGCATAATAGCAACATCACGTTGTACTTCGGCATCATCATAACGACGACCAATTAAACGTTTAATGGCAAATAGTGTATTTTGTGGATTGGTTACTGCTTGGCGTTTAGCGGGTTGACCAACTAAAATTTCACCATCTTGTGTATATGCAATAATTGACGGGGTTGTACGATCGCCTTCAGCATTTTCTAATACTTTTGCTTGACCATTGTCCATTACTGCAACACATGAATTTGTTGTACCTAAATCAATACCAATAATTTTACCCATAATCTTTTCTCCTCAAAACCTGTATTTTATTTCTTGTATATAAGTCTTAAATATTTATTTTCAAGAGCTTATTTTTCACAAAGAAATGTTATTGTTTCCACATAAATGGGAACATTATTATCAATATCAAGGGGGCAAAAAAATTATTTTTTCTTAAATCTTGATTATCAGCTTTTCTACACTTATTATTGCCGCTCTTTTTTATTATGATAATTATTTATAGGATCCTTATGGAACAAACTAAACTTGCAAACCCAGGTCCACTTGGCTTGATGGGATTTGGCATGACCACCATTTTATTAAATATTCATAATGCAGGATTTTTCCCTGTGATGACAGCAATCGTTTCTATGGGTATTTTTTATGGAGGGCTTGCGCAAGTCATTGCTGGAATTTTAGAATTTCGCAAAGGTAACACGTTTGGTACAACTGCATTCACCTCTTATGGTTTCTTTTGGATTGCATTAGTAGGAATTTGGTATTTACCAACCTCACCAGCAACTGCACCAACTGATGCAACTTTTGTCGGTATTTTCCTTGCGTTATGGGGGATTTTTACCGCTTTTATGTTTATTGGTACCTTAAAAGCTAATCGTGCATTACAATTCGTTTTTGCTAGTTTAACGATTTTATTTGCTTTATTAGCAATTGGTAACATTTGTGGCAACCATGACATTATTCATATAGCTGGTTTTGAAGGTATTATCTGCGGAGCTAGCGCTATTTACCTTGCCATGGCCGAAGTACTTAATGAACAATATGGCCGTACAATTTTACCAATTGGCGCGCCTAAAGGTGCTGCACATTAATAATATTAAGTCGTCATGCAATGACGAATAAGCGAGTAATAAAAACGGGGGATACCTCCGTTTTTTTTATAAAAAATTACTCAATTAATGAATTATTTAGTGTGTTTGGTGAGTAAAGCCTTGTATACATTTACAAGAGATTGAGTATGCTTGGTAATTATTTGCTCTGATAGATAATTATCTTTTGAAGAGCCAGCATTCTTGATAAGAATTTTACTATCTTGATCGATATTACCAGATGTAATCATTAAGTAGTTGGTTAATTGTGTTGCCATTTCACCAGAATGAAAAGTCACACCATCTAAAGTTAGCATTGATGTTTTCGGTTTTAAAAAAATTAAATCCTCCCCATTACCAATACTATCGATAAAAATAAATTTTTTTTCTTTCATTTGTTCCGAATAGCTTTCTAACATTTTTAAACCATATTGGCCACCATTACCATCGTCGTATAAAACAAACGCAATTTTTTTCTTTTCTTTTTTATCAAGCTGATGAATTAAATTAATAATTGTAATAATACTTGAAGTATTACAAACAAAATTTTTTTGATTAGGAATGCCATTTTTGTATTTTAAAACAATAAAAAATAACAAAATGGTCGAAATAATCGACAATATTCCGGAAATACTAAAAAACCCCTCAACTTGAATTTTAGGAATAAAAACAAAGTAATTTAATATCAGTGACGCGATAAATAAGATAATAATAGGTAAAATACCTACTAAATAACCTAATTTACTAAATTGAGGCGTGAATGCGTATTTTTTCTGAAGATTAAAATTTTTAATACCGGTATCATAATAAGTACAAATAATTAATTGAGCTTTATCTAAATCGCCAATATAAGCATTGTAATAATTTTCATATCGTCTTGTTGCTAACTTTAATTTTGCTAATTTAGCTTCAACACCATAACCTAATTGAATCAGTTCTTTCGATATTACTCTCAAAAAAGTAATTTTCTCTTTAGACGTAAATCGTTTACCAAAAATGACACAGTATCTTAGTACAAGGTCTTTAAATTTATCCATTTTTAATCATTATTTAAATTTAGAAAAACTGTTAGTGCGATTTATCATTCACACTAACAGCGAAACAAATAGATAATATTAAAATGATGATTATCTATTGAAGATGTGAGTTTAATCAATAATCATCTTCGTTTTGAGATTGGGCAAAATTAGCCATATTGCCAATAGCTTCTTGAATATTTTCTTGTCCTGCCTCAATACACTCTTTTGCTAAATCCAGTAGTGATAATGAATCCCTATTACATACAGCATTAATGACCATTGGCAAGTTCATACCGGTAATTATCCGGACATTCATACCTAATTTTTCCCACTCAGGCAAACATCGCATTGATGCGTTATAAGGCGAGGCACCAAACAAATCGACAAAAATTAATACACCTTTACTACTATTAAGCGACTTTGAACAATTAAACAAATCGGTTTTTAATTGATTAATATCTTGTCCTGGATTAAGCGATAATGATGCAAATTTATCTTGTTCACCAACAATCATTGTAACACTATCTTTAATCCCTTCAGCCATCTTGCCATGACTCACTAATAATACACCTATCATATTATTTTCCTCGATTATTCAAACATTTTAATCGCTTCATTTAACGTTACTTTTTTCAAAGAAGGGGTTGCTTGAAAATAGATATCCATATTGGGATAGCTGTTTTGTAAATCGATTAGCAAATCAAGTTGTTGTTTATTAATTGATACTTCTTTAATTATTGACGTTGCTCCCGGTACAAGTGGTAAACCACCAATATTAAGATTGGTTATTGGCACGCCCGCTTTAATAATTTTATACATAACTTCAATATTTTTAGTAATCAAAATAACATTAAAATCATCATACTGGCGATCATTCCAATATCTTACTGCACCATCTTCTTTTAATACTCTTATTTTATGCCCTGTGCTGGCACCAGCACCTAAAATAATATTTTTAGTAAATTCATCATTTGCAGAGTAATCATCGGCTACAAACAACGCATTTGCTCCTGCTGCTTTAGACACATTAGTGGCAACTTGACCATGAATAAGGCGACTATCTACACGCGCTAAAACGACTTTTCCCATAATTTAACCTCTATATTTTTTAACTTTATAAAATGCCAATAGCTGCTAATACACCGAGTATTATTGTTAATCCAACTAATGCTTGAGTTACCTTTAATCCTTTCTTATAAAAATAGAAATATAATCCCATCACAACCATAAGTGGCAAAACACCAGGTAAAATTTTGTCCAGTGTGTCTTGGATAACGAAATCTTTGCCTGATAAAGTAAATTTTAAACTTGATGACACTTTAATATAACTAGCAGCTAAAATACCCATCATAAACAACCCTAAAATGGATAGTGCTTCAATAATCATCTGCATTTTATTACCAACAACTTCAGTTGCCGCATTTCGACCTAATTTAAAGCCTAACTGAGCAAAATAGTACCCCACAAAAAGTTGATAAATGACAAAAGCAAAGAAAGGAAATAAAGCACCGATTGCTAGACCATCTTGAGCCCAAGGTAGCGCAATGGCTATGAAGATATACTGAATGGTTCCTGAGTCAATCGCGTCACCAATTCCCGCCAAGGCCCCCATTAAACCCGCTTTGGTATTATAAAGCACATCATTATCAATACTGATCGGTTTTTTCTGATAAACTTCATCTGCTCTTACAGATTCTAATGAAGCCATAATGCCTGAGATAGTACCGCCGCCCCAAGTTATCTGGGTATTAAAAAACAGTAAATGTCTTTGGTAAGCAGCAGCTAACTCACTTTTTGATTTATATAATTTTTTAAGAATTGGCATTAACCCCCACATTAACGAAGCAGCTAGATAACGGTCAAATGAGTGTGGGATCTCATTAGCATAATACCACCGTAACCAAGCAAAAGTGATATCTCGTTTAGTAATTGCCTCTGGCTTTAGATCGATACTTTCTTGTACTATTTGTGTCATTATAAAATTCCTCTTTCTAATCTATTAATCAAATAGTTACAGATTAATAATCATCATCATCAATTTGATTGTTATTATTTGAATTACTTCTTGGTTGATCTGCGACAGAATTAACTGCTTCACTTTTTGCTAGAACAAAAATAAATGCAATGATAGCGCCAACAATCGCGTAAGTGACCATGGTGATATTAAGTGGTTTTGCCATAACAGCCATAAAATACGCAAGTAAGAAGAAAATAATGTAACTTTTTTTACCAATAACATAGATAGTTAATGCAATACCAACAGCAGCAAGTCCGCCACCAATAACATTAAGGATGTGGAAAACTAATCCCCCTGCATTTGTTTTAATAACATCCGCAATAATTGGCGCACCAAAATACAGTGCTACAAACATAAATGGGACAAAAAGAACAAAGCTACAAATTATTGGTAGTATGATGATTGATAAAGTTAGACCAGAGCTATTTGCCTCTTGTGCATACTTTTCAGTTAATTTCATAATCATCGTATTAAAGAAAAATCTTAACTGATATAGGTAAGATCCCAATAATCCAACAGGCACTGCAACGGCAACTGCAGCGGTTGGTTCCATTTTACCCAGTAAAGCGACAGGAACCGCAACGGCTGTTGCAATGGCAGGTTCTGATGGCATTTGGCCGCCTGGCGAAAAAACGCCCATGTAGATTAGTTGAATAGCTGCTGTGGTTATCATGGCATTATGAATATCATTAAAGACAATACCGACAATTAACCCCGTCATCATCGGTGTAAATCTTAGTGTCAAAGTTGCCCCACCTAGCCCCCGAGACATAACCATCGCAACCCATACTGAAATAATCGCGGCTTGTAGAAATGTAACATGCATATCTTGCATATCTAAACTCCTTGATATTGTTATTATCAATTAAACTTTAAAATAAACCATTAAGAAACAACGGATTGCAATTGTAAATTATTGACAAAATTTTCTACATCCTGCACACATTTTTCACCCATACCTTGTAAACATTCAATGGCATAAGCTGAAGTATGAGGTGTGACAAGCACTTTTGGATGCTGGACTAAGGGATTATCGTTATATGAAGGTTCAACGTACATTACATCTGTTGCATGTCCTGCAACACCACCACTATCTAGCGCGTTAATTAATGCACTTTCGTCAATCAATTCGGCTCGTGCGGTATTTGTAATAAAAACACCTTTTTTCATCAAAGAAAATTGAGGTTGTTTTAAAATATGGTAGCTTGTTTCGTTTAATGATGCATTTAAAGAGATGATATCAGCATTTTTTAGCAAATAATCTAACTCAACAATTTCGATATTGTGTTTACTCGCCCATGTTTTGTTAACTTTAGGGTCAACAACCAATAATCGAGCATTAAAACCGTGTTTGAATATTTCTGCTACGCGGCTACCAATATTCCCACATCCGATAACACCAACAGTTTTACCCGTAACATTGATGCCTAGAAAAGAGGCTCTTTTTTGCCATTCATTTGCCTTAACCGCAGCTTGAGATTGAACAGTTTGTCTAATTAATGCCAATAAATTAGTCACAGCATTTTCGGCAACCGCATCACGCTCCACTAAAGGCGGCACAATAGTGACGATAGTTCCATGCTCTTTAGCTGCTACTACATCAACATTATTAAAGCCGATACCATGACGTGAAAGTAGGAGTAAAGGTTGTTTTTTATTATCAAAAAACGCCTTGTTAAAAAATGGTCTAACACTTGCTATAACAATATTGAATTCTTGCAATGCGTCGGCGAGTTCTTTTCCGGGAATATTATTTTCAAAAGTAAAATGTTTTACTTCACCAATTTTTTCTAATCGTTTTAAATGATCAGGAAAATATTTCCCAAAACTACTTGAGTTGATTATTGCAATTTTATAATTTTTCACTCAATGCTCCTAATTAATCATACACCCTTACGTATTAATTATCGGAAAATAAAGGTAATTTACTTTCCAGACAGCCATAATGTGACTGGTAACATTTAGTATAATTTATAAGATTTAGAAAAAAGTGAATTTAGATCACAGATTTAATAAAAAACTTTTTCTATTAAATAGAGCCCAAAAACGAAAGATATTGGAAAGCCAATAAACTATTTTTGATAAAAAATCGCAATGCAATTTAGTTCATCAATTATCAAATTAACCAATCCAATTGAATCATACTTAAAATGAGTATCAGTAATAAAAAAATTGAGCACTGCAATAGGCAGATGGTGAATGATAAGATCTCGTATAGATAGGGCCATAAAGAAAGTATTTAGACTTCACTGAACAATAAAAAAGGGCATATAGCCCTTTTTATAATCAACTCAGATAAATAAGCGAGTATTTAAAGTTGATATATTACTTTTTATAAGCATCATTATGCACGCCTATCGCAGCACGACCTGACGGATCATTGAGATTTTTAAATGACTCATCCCACTCAATCGCTTTTGCTGTTGAGCAAGCGACCGTTGGACCACCCGGTACACAGTGAGCAGCACTTTCAACTGGGAATAATTCATCAAAAATTTCACGATACATATATGCTTCTTTTGAAGCGGGTGTGTTATATGGAAAACGGAATTTAGCATTTGCTAATTGCTGGTCAGTAATTTTACTTTCAGCAATCTCTTTTAATGTGTCAATCCAGCTATAACCTACACCATCAGAAAACTGTTCTTTTTGACGCCAAACAACAGATGCGGGTAAATAAGACTCAAATGCTTCACGGACAATATGTTTTTCCATTTTGCCGTTGCTGCCACACATTTTATCTTTAGGATTAATGCGCATCGCCACATCTAAGAATTTTTTATCCAAGAATGGAACACGAGCCTCAACGCCCCATGCTGCCATGGCTTTATTAGCACGAGCACAATCATACATATGAAGTGCCGCTAATTTACGAACCGTTTCTTCATGGAACTCTTTGGCGTTTGGCGCTTTATGGAAATACAAATAGCCACCAAATACTTCATCGGCACCTTCACCCGATAAGACCATTTTAATGCCCATCGCTTTAATTTTTCGCGCCATCAAATACATTGGTGTAGAAGCTCGGATGGTTGTTACATCGTAAGTTTCAATAAAATAAATTACATCACGAATAGCATCAATACCTTCTTGAATAGTAAAGTTAATTTCGTGGTGAACGGTACCAAGATGGTCAGCAACAGCCTGTGCAGCTTTAAGATCAGGCGCGCCTTTCAAGCCAACAGCAAATGAATGCAATTGTGGCCACCAAGCTTCAGATTTTTCATGATCTTCAACCCGTCTTGCTGAGAATTTTTTGGTAATAGCTGAAATAACCGAAGAATCAAGTCCTCCAGAAAGTAGTACGCCATAAGGTACATCAGACATAAGATGGCTTTTAACCGACTCTTCTAATGCTACACGAAGTTCGTTAATGTCAGTTTTATTATCTTTGACATTTTCGTAATCCATCCAATCGCGTTTGTAATAAGTTTTGATTTCACCTTCAGTGCTTGACAAATAACTGCCCGGCGGAAAAGCTTCAATCGTTTTACAAACTGGCACTAATGCTTTCATTTCAGAAGCGACGTAAAATGTGCCATTTTCGTCATAACCCATATACATAGGGATAATGCCAATATGGTCACGACCAATAAAGTAAGCATCTTTATTAATATCATAAAGAACAAACGCGAACATACCTTGTAAGTCATCAAGGCAATGAATGCCTTTTTCTTGATACAGAGCAAGGATTACTTCACAGTCTGATCCTGTTTGAAATTCATAACGATCTTTGTACTGATTTCGGAGTTCTTGATGATTATAAATTTCGCCATTAACTGCTAAAACTAATGTTTTATCTTTATTATAAAGTGGCTGAGATCCAGTATTAACATCAACAATTGATAAACGTTCATGAGCAAGAATTGCTTTATCAGAAGCAAAAATACCAGACCAATCAGGTCCACGATGACGCTGTAGACTTGATAATTCTAGTGCTTTTGTTCGTAGTTGTTCTGGATCTGATTTAATATCAAGAATACCTAAAATCGAACACATTGATTTTCTCCATTTAAAATCGCACACGCGATACTATTACAAAATAAAAAACTAACTAAAAAATTCACACCATTGTTATTAGTAAAATAAGGTATGTCAAACTATCTGTTTAACAGCATACACATTATTCATACACAATTAAAGTACAATGTGATTATACTTTTCCTATTACTGCGAAAAGCTAAAAATTATTTTTTTAACCAGCGACCTTGTTGCTTGATATATTGCCCTGCTGGGGTTTTCTCTTGAGCTTTACTACCCGCTCTTTTTTCAACTTCACTTAAAGACACATTCGTTTCAACAGAGACTTTTTGATATTGTGCTTTACGAGCCTGGTTAATTAATTGAGCAATTTCACTTGCATTAGCTTCATTTTTAACTACACCTAAATAACCATCATCTTGCTCACCCACAAAACCTTGTGCTTTAGCTTGACTCAATGCATCCATTGCTTGATCTAAATTTAATGCAAACACAGAAAAAGATAAAACCATCGACAATAAAACACATGATACTTTTTTATAGATTGTCATAACAACCCCCTAAACAATTACATCATAATTTATTTAATTGAATATAAATAACAAAAGTTATTGATATACCATATTAGATTTTTATTTATCAATATCAAAAATGCCAATCAAACACTAAAATCCAATCATTTAATATAAGCCTGACTTATTAATAATATTATCTAATGCCTTATCAACTTTAATATTAATTTGGTGATCTATTTTTACATTTAAATTAATATTAATAGGTTCACTTGGTGCTTCTACTTTAACTGTGGGTGAACATCCACTTAATATAGTGGCACATATCACCATTGCAATAACATTTCGTAGCATAAAATAACCTCTTATTTAAAAGATTCCTTCTTTAAATGTGCTTCAATACGTTGACGAATCGGTTCACTAATGTGATCTGATAATTGTAAGCTCATCAATAATTTAACAATATTTTCTTGTAGATTAATATTTAAATTAACGGCTTTACCTTTTTTTATTTTTGGATTTTTGCCTTGAATGTTAATCGCTAAATTTGCTATTTCATCAGCATAATTAACACTAGCAGCAAGTTTAGTATATTCAAAATTCTGTAACACATTGGTGACTAATTGCATGTTAGGATTGTTTTTTGCATAATCTTGCAATGCTGAATTATTAAATGCTAAATACCCTGATGCAGTTGTAGCAAGTTCACCGTTTTCAATTGAGACATTATACCTATTATTATTTGCTGTTGAAATCTGAGTTATTTTGATTGGTAACATACCATCAATAGATCCTTCACCATTAAGTCCCTCAACCGGGTAAGTGGTTAAGATATCCTTTAATTGGATTGCTTTTAAATAGACTTTGATACTTTGCTTAAGTTTATTGAAATTTATTGTGCTATTGTTAACCAAAATTTTTCCAGAAAAAAGCGTTGACTCAAAGCGATGCCAACTTAATTTGCCTTTGCTTATGGCGTTAAAAGATGCTAAATATTCTCCGGCAAATTTTACATTTTCAAATAATATGCCGACATTCACATTTCGTATTCTTGTATTAAATGTTTCAATCAAGAACTTATTATCTTTAACTAAAAGTTGCCCACCACTTGATGCTGATTTAATTTCAACATTATCATAAATACCATCCAAATTTTGGATATTGAATCTTCCATCAATGATGACATTTTCAATAGTAACTGGAATTTTAGATTGCATTGCAAAATTTAGTGTGCCATTAAGATTAGCTAACATTAGGTTGGGTGAAATACTTACTTGCTCTGCATTTATTGTCGAGTTACTGACATTGAGTGAAAGACGATCATGTTTTAGCCACCCATTAAAAAGAACCGTTATTTTAGCATTTTTTATATTAGCTTGAGTTAGGACTGTATTAAATTCAGCAGTGGTGATATCCACTCGAGATTCAGCACGATTTAACAATAAATTAGCTGAAAGTTCACCACTATAATTTTTATTGAATGAAGCACGAAGTTGCAATGAATCTAACTGCTTTTCCACATTAATTTTAATATCAATAAGTTCATTGTGTTGCTGATAAAAACGTATTGAATCAATATGTATTAATTTGGGAAGCCATGTATAAAAACTAGCGAAATTGGAAAAGGGGCTATCTGATTGTTCAGTATGACTTTTATCATCTATTGGCAATGAATCTGTATCGATTTTACTTTGATTTGCTTGCCAGTAAATTTCTAAATCTGTCGCCGATAAATTCGACCAAGAAAATTTTAAATTTTTACCGGTAATTTTCAGTTGAGATTGTTTAGATAGGGTCAGTTCATCAAAACATAAACCGTTAAAACCGATGCTCATACCTCGCCAATCAACTGTAAGACCGAGTTCTTGTTTTAAACTCTGCCAATACCACCATCCAAATGAACTAAATAATAGCACAATGAGTAATAGAAAAGATGGGATCAAATAACGCTTCTTTAAACGTACCATTTAATATTCCTGACCCATTACATTCATTGCCGGTTTTGCCGGCAATGATAATTGAATCACACTGATGTCTGTTCCCGTTGATCAATATAAGCAAGCGCTTTATCTATACGAGCTAAAGTCCGTTTTTTACCTACAGCAAAAACGGTTGCATCAACCGATGGAGATTGACCAATACCCGTTACAGCAACGCGTAATGGCATACCCACTTTACCCATACCAACCTCAAGCTCAGTTGCGGTTGCTTCAATAGCATGATGAATTTTATCAATTTGCCAATCAAAATCAGCAATCGCCTCAATTTTCGCTTTAATAGCTAATAGTGGCGCTTTAGCAACTGGGCGTAGGTGTTTTTTAGCTGCATCAGCATCAAAATCATCAAAATCTTGATAACAATACGCACATGACTCAGCCATCTCTTTCAAGGTTTTACAACGCTCAGCAAACAATTTAATTATGGTTATAAGATCAGGACCTTGACTTAAATCATAGCCATGTTGGTTCATATGCCAAACTAAATGCTGCGCAACATAGTCGGCATCCAAATGATTAATATAATGATGATTCAACCAAAGTAATTTTTCGGTATTAAACGCACTTGCAGATTTACTTACTGCATTTAACGAAAATAAATCTATCATTTCAGATATCGAAAAGATCTCTTGATCACCATGTGACCAACCAAGACGCACCAAATAGTTAAGTAATGCTTCCGGTAAATAGCCATCATCACGATACTGCATCACACTTACTGCACCATGACGTTTTGATAATTTTTGTCCGTCGTCACCTAAAATCATTGATACATGCCCATACTCAGGTAGAGGTGCATCTAATGCTTTAAGAATATTAATTTGACGAGGCGTATTATTAATATGATCTTCACCGCGTATAACATGTGTAATTTGCATATCCCAATCATCAACGACAACGCAAAAATTATAAGTAGGTGAACCATCAGTTCGGCGAATAATTAAATCATCAAGCTCTTTATTGGCAATTTCAATTGGACCACGAATTAAATCGTTGAAAACAACAACGCCATCAACCGGATTAGCAAAACGCACAACATGCGGCTCATCATGAGTATGCTGTTTTTGTACAGCATCACAACGACAATGCCCATCATAACGGGCTTTTTCCCCTTTTGCCATTTGCTCTTCGCGCAGTTTTTCTAGGCGCTCTTTAGAACAATAGCAACGGTAAGCCGTTCCTTTGGCCAACATTTCGTCAATCACTTGATTATAGCGATCAAAACGCTTAGTTTGGAAATATGGGCCTTCATCCCATGACAATTTAAGCCAATTCATACCATCCATGATAGCATCAATCGCTTCTGGTGTTGAACGCTCAAGATCAGTGTCTTCTATACGTAAGACAAATGAACCCTTGGCATGGCGAGTATAGAGCCAAGAATAAAGTGCAGTACGAGCACCACCAACATGTAAATAGCCAGTTGGACTTGGCGCAAAACGAGTTTTAATTTTCATGAAATAATCCTAATAATAACAAAAGTAAGCTTGGTCATGAAAACTCAAAACCAACGCTTTTTTCTCTAATTCGACCCAATCAGTCAATAGAATAACTTTTTGATATAAATTCAGTTTAGTTGCTTATTCTAGCATGGTAAAAGGTTTCGGCAATAGCCGATTACTATCGGCAACATGATTGCGACAATCGTTAATACAGTTAAGTTGATTTAGACGATTTAATAGAAATCGTTGAACAAACAAATCTATGCGTGTTTTAACTAAAAATTAATGTGCTTCATCCCAATTATTACCCACACCGACATCCACTTTTAACGGGACAGATAATTGGTAACAATTTTCCATAATAGATTTAATTTCAGTTCGATACGCATCAACTAATTCATGCTTAACCTCAAACACTAACTCATCGTGCACTTGCATAACCATTCTTATATTACCGGCTGACTGTTTTTTAATCCATTTACTCATCTCAATCATGGCAATTTTGATAATATCAGCAGCAGTGCCTTGCATCGGTGCATTAATCGCTGCGCGTTCCGCTCCGCGGCGCTCAATGCCATTTGTTGAGGTGATTTTTGGTAGATATAAACGTCGACCCGAAAGTGTTTCAACATAACCACGTTCAGCGGCTAACTGACGCGTTTGTTCCATATAGTTTTGTACGCCGGGATAACGTTCAAAATACCGATCGATATAAAATTGTGCTTCTTTGCGAGCTACATTGATTTGTTTCGACAAACCAAAAGCACTCATGCCATAAATCAGTCCAAAATTCACCGCTTTCGCTCGGCGCCTTTCTTCTGATGTCACTTCACTTTCGGACTTACCTAAAATTTCGCCCGCAGTTACGCGGTGGATATCTTTGTCATGAGCAAAAGCATTAAGTAAGCTTTTATCTTGCGACAAATGCGCCATGATACGTAACTCAATTTGTGAGTAATCCGCCGAGATGATCTTATACCCTTCTGGGGCAATAAACGCTTGACGAATGCGGCGACCTTCTTCATTTCGAACTGGAATATTTTGTAAATTTGGGTCATTAGAAGATAAGCGCCCCGTCACTGTACCAATTTGGTTATAATTGGTATGAATACGATGATCAATAGGGCTAATCATTAATGGTAATTTATCAGTATAGGTATTTTTAAGTTTTGCCAAGCCTCGATAAAACAGAATCATACGTGGCAATTGATAATCATTAGCAAGTTCACTTAGCACTTCTTCACTGGTTGATGGATCACCCTTAGGTGTTTTTTTCAATACCGGCAATTGATGCTTATCAAATAAAATGGCTTGTATTTGTTTTGGCGAAGCAGGATTAAATTTTTCGCCAGCCAAAAATTGTAGTTGTTGCTCGGTTTCCCTTAGTTTGCTGTCCAATTCCTTTGAATATTCATTGAGCAACTTAGCATCGACTAAAACGCCTGTTCTTTCCATCTCGGCAAGTACCAGAGCAAGCGGCATTTCAACATCAGTAAAGAGTTTGATTAATTTTGGATCTTTTTCAAGGCTTGGCCACAATTTATTATGCAGTTGTAGCGTAATATCGGCATCTTCAGCGGCATATTGAGTGGTTTTTTCAATATCAATGGCATCAATAGTTAGCTGTTTTTTATCTAACTTAGTCAGTTCATTATAAGTAATAGTTTTATGATTTAGGTAACGATGAGCCATACTATCCATATCATGACGTTCGGTGCTATTTAAGACATAAGATTCAAGCATCGTATCAAAAGCAATGCCTTGCACTTTAATATCATAATTAGCCAAAATACTATAATCAAACTTAGCATTTTGCGCGATCTTTTTGATATTAGGATTTTCTAAAATTGGTTTTAATTTTGTTAATACTTCATCAAGTGGTAACTGATCTGGAACCCCTAAGTATTGATGAGCTAGAGGAATATAAGCGGCTTGATAAGGAACCACACTTAACGATATTCCAACGAGCTTAGCATGCACATGATCAACACTATCTGTTTCTGTATCAAAAGCAAATTGTTTACTATTACTTAACTTAGTGAGCCATTCATCAAGTTGTGCCGACGTTAAAATGCATTGATAATCAGACTCTTTATTTTGTTTAACGTCTTCATTATCGGAAAATAATGGCACACCACCGCTAGGGAATGATTTTTGTTGTTTTAAGAAAGTACCTGCCATTAACTCTTTTTGCCAGCGGTGAAAACCATAATAGGCAAATAATTCGTTTAATGCATTCACATCAATATCACTTACCATCAGTTGTTCGCTAGTAAAATCCAATTCTACATCAGTTTTAATGGTGGCAAGTAAATAAGAGAGTTCAGCCTCTTCTTGGTTATCAATCAGTTTTTGTTTTAAAGATTTTGCGCCACGAATTGAAAGTTTTTCAATTTCATCAAGACGAGCATAAATATCTGTTATGCCACTAAATTCAGCTAATAAGCTTTGAGCTGTTTTTTCACCAACACCAGGAACGCCAGGAATATTATCGGAAGAATCGCCACGCAGTGCTAAATAATCAATAATTTTCTCGGGTGGAACACCAAATTTTTCGATCACCCCTTGAGGATTAAGTACGGTGTTATTCATAGTGTTAATTAAAGTAATGTTATGACTCACTAACTGAGCCATATCTTTATCACCAGTACTAATTAGCACATCCAGATTTTCGCTTTCAGCTTGTCTAGCTAACGTACCAATAACATCATCAGCTTCAACACCTTCAATACACAGTAAGGGTAATCCCATTGCTTTCAAAATAGTATGAATAGGCTCAATTTGAGGGCGAAGATTTTCAGGCATCGCTTCGCGGGTTGCTTTATATTCGCTATAAATCTCATTACGGAAAGATCCCCCTTTAGCATCAAAAACCACAGCAATATGAGTCGGATTAAATTGATTAATTAAACTACGAATCATATTAATGACACCAAAAATAGCCCCTGTTGGTTCACCTTTGGCATTAGTTAACGGAGGACATGCAAAAAAAGCACGATAAAGATAAGAAGAACCATCAATTAAGATAATGGGTGTGTTATTTGGCATCATAATCACCTAGGTTATGCTATATAATAGTGAATAGTATAACCTAATTGGCAATAATATTCTTATTATGACCGATAATATAACGTAAAAATGTTTAATATGAATCATACACTTTAGTATAAAAAACGCGTAAAAAACTGTATCTTACACTGTGACTGTTATATAATATCACATCTATTTTTTGCCTGAGTATTTGATAAATGACACAATTAAGTCTAGCTGCGCAAAAAGTCAAAGCGGCCTTAGCTGATAAAAATCTTGAAACGCCATCATGTCGTCTAGCTATGGATAATAGTGAGCGTAAGGCTAAAATTGAAGCTCATTTTCGTGAAATTATGAAGTTAATGGAACTTGATTTAACAGATGATAGTCTGGCTGAAACACCACATCGAGTTTCTAAAATGTACGTTGATGAGATTTTTTCGGGGCTTTACTATGAAAACTTTCCGAAGATCACCTTAATTGAAAATAAAATGCAAGTTGACGAGATGATAACCGTTCGTGATATCACTTTAACCAGTGTATGTGAACACCATTTTGTCACCATTGACGGCAAAGCAACTGTCTCTTATATCCCTAAAGATAAAGTGATAGGCTTATCCAAAATTAACCGAATTGTCGAATTTTTTGCCTCACGTCCACAAGTACAAGAAAGGTTAACTCAACAAATACTCGTTGCCCTTCAAACCTTACTAGGGACGGTCAATGTGGCGGTCTCAATTGATGCAACCCACTATTGTGTTAAGGCTCGAGGCATTAAAGATTCAAGTAGTAGAACAACGACAACAGCGCTGGGCGGCGGGTTTAAAACAAATCCAAGTACCAGACAAGAATTTTTACGAGCACTTAATCATTATTAACAATAATAACCCGATTTGATTGATATTGATGTTAAACCCAAACTTAGCATTAAATATCGGTCTAAAACATATTAAAATAAGTGATGTAAGACAATAACAAATCCGACTTTATATTACGTGCATCTTCAAGAAAGATTGGTATAATTCTCGGCTACTTAATATAAATAACATTGTTTTCATGAAGATTATCCGTGGTATCGCTAATTTAAAAAATCAATTTTCTCAATGCGTTTTAACATTAGGAAATTTTGATGGTGTGCATTTAGGTCACCAGCAATTAATTCATCATCTTATTAAACAAGGTAAAAAATTAAATTTACCGACTGTGTTAATGTTATTTGAACCACAGCCATTAGAGTTTTTTAATCCTAATAATGCGCCTTCACGGTTAACATCATTTCAAGAAAAGGTGATTTTTATTAAAGAGCTTGGGATTGATTATATTATAGCGATTCCATTTACTCAGACCTTTGCCCGCATGTCAGCTGATTGTTTTATTCAAGATTGGTTAATCAATAAGCTAAAAGCCAAATTTATCACTATTGGTGATGACTTTCGATTTGGATTCGAACGGCGAGGTGATATCAACCTTTTACAACACTATGCACATCAACACGATTTTGCTGTGGAAAATATGCCGACATTTGTTTGGAATCATTTAAGAATTAGTAGCACAGCAGTGCGCCAAGCTTTGTTGAATAATGATTTTCAATTAGCACACAGTTTATTAGGGCGTGATTACACCATCCAAGGTCGTGTGGTGCACGGTAATGCGTTGGCAAGACAACTCGGTTTTCCAACAGCTAATATTCATCTACATCGAAAAAAACCTGCATTGCAAGGGGTTTATGTGGTTAAAGTTAAAAATTGCTGTAACCAACAACACTATTTTGGCATTGCTAATATTGGCTTAAGACCGACTATTCAAGGAAAAAAAGCAGTTTTAGAAGTGAATCTATTTGACTTTTCGGGTGACATTTATGGACAATATTTAGACGTGACTTTTGTCCATAAATTGCGCGACGAGAAAAAATTTGACTCATTGGCTGAGTTAAAACAACAAATTACACAAGATGTTTGCACTGCCAAACAGATCAGTGCACAATTAACCCATTAAAAAGAAGTAGTATCAACCAAATTAACTGGAATAAATCAGCATGACAGATTATAAAAATACACTAAACTTACCGGAAACGGGCTTTCCAATGCGAGGCGATCTTGCTAAACGAGAACCGGCAATGTTACAAAATTGGTACGATAAAGAACTTTATCGTAAAATCCGCCAAGTAAAAAAGGGTAAAAAAGCCTTTATTTTGCATGATGGACCTCCATATGCCAATGGCAAACTTCATATTGGTCATGCAGTTAACAAAATAATTAAAGATATTATCATTAAATCAAAAGGGTTAAGTGGTTATGATTCCCCATATATTCCAGGTTGGGACTGTCACGGCTTACCGATTGAGCAAAAAGTTGAAGAACAAGTAGGAAAACCGGGCGTAAAAGTAACACCTGCTGAGTTTCGTCAAATTTGTCGTGATTATGCCGCTTCACAAGTTGAACTACAAAAAGCCGATTTTATTCGTATGGGTGTGCTGGGTGATTGGCAAAATCCATACCGTACAATGGACTATGATACTGAAGCCAATATTATACGTGCTTTAGGAAAAGTCATTCAAAATGGTCATTTAGTTAAAGGTGCTAAACCTGTTTATTGGTGTACTGATTGTATGTCATCGTTAGCTGAAGCCGAAGTTGAATACTACGATAAATCTTCACCAGCCATTGACGTAAAATTCAAAGCGATGGATAACCAAGCTGTGGCTAATAAATTTGGTGTCAATACTGATTTAACCATCTATGCCGTGATTTGGACAACAACACCTTGGACATTGCCGGCAAGCCGAGGTATTGCCTTAAATGCTGACTTTGAATATCAACTGGTACAAATCAATGATAAAGAATGCTTAATTTTAGCCACTGACCTTGTCGAATCAGTTATGAAACGTGCCGAAATTTCAGAGTGGAAAATTATTGGCAGCTGTAAAGGTGATGCGCTTGAGCTATTACGCTTTAAACACCCTTTCCTTGACTTTGACGAACCTATTGTACTCGGTGATCATGTTACTGTTGATGCCGGTACAGGTGCAGTGCACACCGCACCAGGTCACGGTGCGGAAGACTTTATTGTCGGTCAAAAATATGGTCTTGAAGTGGCTAACCCTGTTGGTGGCAATGGCTGCTATTTACCGGGTACAGGTGCAGGTTTAGATGGCTTATTTGTATTTAAAGCTAACAAAGTTGTAATTGAAATTTTAAAAGAAAATAATGCATTACTGCATTTTGAAAACATTGAACACAGTTACCCATGTTGTTGGCGACATAAAACACCGGTCATTTACCGAGCAACACCACAATGGTTCATCAGCATGGACAAACAAGGGTTACGTGCGCAATCATTAAAAGAGATCAAACAAGTTCGTTGGATCCCAGATTGGGGACAAGCACGAATTGAAACCATGGTAGCAAACCGCCCAGATTGGTGTATTTCTCGTCAACGTACATGGGGCGTACCAATGACGTTATTTGTGCATAAAGAGACCGAAGCGCTACACCCAGACACATTAGCATTAGTTGAAAAAGTCGCTAAATTAGTTGAACAAAATGGTATTCAAGCTTGGTGGGATGCAGATATTAGAGATCTATTAGGTCCTGATGCCGATGATTACCGTAAAGTACCCGACACATTAGATGTGTGGTTTGATTCCGGATCAACTTTCTATTCAGTCGTTGGGGTTCGCGCTGAATTTGCAGGTCATGAAGCAGACATGTACCTAGAAGGTTCAGATCAGCACCGTGGTTGGTTTATGTCTTCATTAATGTTATCAACCGCGATTGATAACAAAGCCCCTTATCGGCAAGTATTGACCCATGGCTTTGTGGTTGATGGTCAAGGCCGTAAAATGTCAAAATCACTTGGTAACATTGTGACACCACAAGAAGTAATGAATAAACTGGGTGCAGATATTTTACGTTTATGGATCGCCTCAACTGATTATTCCGGTGAAATGAGCTATTCCGATGAAATTATCAAACGCTCAGCCGATAGCTATCGTCGAATTCGTAATACAGCTCGCTTCTTATTAGCTAACTTAAATGGCTTTGACCCAGCTAAGGATATGGTAAAACCGGAAGATATGGTGGTGCTAGACCGATGGGCTGTTAGTATGGCTAAAGAAGCGCAAGAACAAATCATACAAGCTTATGAAAACTATGACTTCCATAAAGTTGTTCAACGTATTATGCAGTTCTGTTCAATTGAAATGGGCTCATTCTATTTAGATATTATTAAAGATCGCCAATATACAGCAAAAAGCGACAGTATTGCTCGCCACAGTTGCCAAACAGCGTTATATCATATTGCGCAAGCCATGGTACGTTGGATAGCGCCGGTATTATCGTTCACAGCTGATGAAATTTGGCAATACTTACCTGCATCACAAAAATCAGAATTTGTGTTTGAAGATGAATGGTATTGTTCACTCTTTAGTTTATCTGATAGTGAAGCATTAAATAGCGAATATTGGGCACAAATTTTAGCTATTCGTAGCGAAGTCAATAAAGTGCTTGAACAAGGTCGTAACGATAAAGTGATTGGTGGCTCACTTGAGGCTGCGGTGACACTTTACGCCGATGAAAAAATTGCGGATGCTTTAGCAAAATTAGAAAATGAATTACGTTTTGTTTTATTAACTTCACAAGCTAGTGTTAAAACATTAGCGTCTGCGCCAAAATCAGCAATACAAAGCGATATCAAAGGTTTGAAAATTGAATTGGCTAAAGCGCAAGGTGATAAATGTCCTCGTTGCTGGCATTATACTGTCGATAATGATCCAACAACGCATTTATGCAAACGTTGTGAACAAAACATCCATGGTAATGGTGAAATCAGGCATTTTGCTTAATAAATAGTCATTAATTCATCAAACAAGGGTTATAGGTAGCCACACTATAACAATTTAATTTCTTTACCGCCGACAATTGTCGGCGGAAACATAATGAGCATATACGCTATGAAAAAAAACAATGGGCTTTACTGGCTATTGTTAGCAATAGTTGTTTTTATTGTTGATATTGCAAGTAAATTCTGGATATTAGATCGCTTTGCTTTATATGAGTCAGTGAATCTTTTACCTTTCTTCTCAATCACTTATGTGCGTAATATTGGTGCAGCCTTTAGTATTTTTGAAGGCCAACGTTGGATGCTTGCATCTATTGCATTAATTATTAGTGGTGTAATTATCTATATGTTATATCGCAATACAGGCAGACAAAAATTAGAAAACTTTTCATTATCATTAATTTTAGGGGGCGCATTAGGAAATTTATTCGATCGCCTTTACCATGGTTTTGTTGTCGATTTTCTTGATGTCAATTTTGGTGATTGGCACTATCCAACGTTTAATATTGCAGACTGTGCAATTTGCGTAGGTATTGGATTATTTATTCTTAGCAGCTTAAAAAAACCCAAGAAGACCATCTAACATGCAAATTATTTTAGCGAATCCACGAGGCTTTTGTGCCGGTGTTGATCGTGCGATTACTATCGTTGAACGAGCACTAGAGTTATTTGGTGCACCAGTTTATGTCCGTCATGAAGTTGTTCATAACCGCTATGTGGTTAATCGCCTTAAAGAGTTAGGGGCTATTTTCATTGAAGAGATCAATGAGGTGCCAGACAATGCTATTTTAATTTTTTCAGCACATGGTGTGTCTAAAAGCGTTCGTGAAGAAGCAAAACAACGTCAACTTCGTATATTTGATGCTACTTGTCCATTAGTCACTAAAGTGCATATGGAAGTGGCTCGATCGAGTTATCGAGGTGAAGAAGTCATTTTAATTGGTCATGCTGGACATATTGAAGTCGATGGCACCATGGGGCAGTACAATAACCCAGAAGGTGGAATTTATCTGATTGAATCCATTGAAGATGTTGAAAAACTAAAAGTGAAAAACGAACAACACCTTTGTTTTACCACGCAAACCACACTATCAGTTGATGATACAGCTGAAATTATTGCTGCACTAAAAAAGCGTTTCCCAAATATCCGCAGCCCTCGTAAAAATGACATTTGTTACGCCACAACTAATCGCCAACAAGCGGTTAAACAGCTCGCTTCACAAGCAGATGTGGTATTAGTTGTTGGCTCTAAAAACTCGTCTAATTCAAATCGTTTAGCTGAACTCGCTAGACGCAATAGCAAGCATGCTTATTTAATTGATTTTGCCTCTGATATTGATCCCGCTTGGTTAACCAATGCCCGCACAATAGGAGTGACGGCAGGCGCTTCTGCACCCGATATTTTAGTCCAACAAGTTATCGATCGCTTAAAAAATTTAGGTTGTACAACACTCACCGAAACCGACGGTATTTTAGAAAATATTACGTTTGAAATACCTAAAGCACTTCGAATTGAAGTAAAAGCAAACTAACTGTTTAATTTGAGTGTTTTAGTTGCTCAAATTTTGCCAGTAGCTGATCATGGGTCTCGATATGCTCAGGATCAGCAATAATCGCATTTTGAATAGGACAAACACGTTGACAGGTTGAATGATCATAATAACCCACACATTCAGTACATTTATTGGGATCAATTTCGTAGGTGTCAAACCCCATCGAGATAGCCTCGTTCGGACACTCAGGTTCACACATATCACAATTAATACACTTAGAGGTTATTTTTAACGCCATTACTTTGTTTTTCTTAATCCACTTAAAAAATTTGCGCCATTATAACGCAATCCTTAATAAAACCTAAGATAAGATGCAGTAAGCAAATTCAAAATTAGTCTGTTTTATAAAAAAGGTAATGTATGAGTATACCTTTATCTAAGTAAGATAATATAAACTATTAGATTAGTTAAATGAGTATTTTTGTTGAAATTCAAAAATATCTTCCAAATTTTCATGCTACAACCAAAGAAAGCCTTATCACACTTAAAATTGCTTAAAATATTTTCATAATTATTACAATTTATTATCGTTAGTTATCAATGGCATTTGATTTTATACGATACAATGACGAAAAATTTTATAAAAAATAATAGGATGAAAAGATTGTCAAAGTTTTTAAAAATTAAAAATATTGCTATAACCTTTATTATATTAGCCATTATTTATCTTGTTTATTGGATTTTATCCCCTTCTGAAAAAGCAGTAAATTATATTACCGCACCAGTGACTAAAAGTAATATTGAAAAAACTGTTCTTGCCGATGGAACCATCAGTGCTTTTAAGCAAGTAAGCGTTGGTGCTCAGGTTTCTGGTCAAATCAAAAAATTATATGTGGAATTAGGCGATGAAGTTAAACAAGGCGATATGATTGCCGAAATAGATGATCTTAAACAAAATAATGATTTAAGACAGTCAGAAGCTTCATTAAATAGTTTAGAAGCTCAACGTAAATCGAAAAAAGCAAAATTAGTTAACTATCAACTTACTTACGATCGTCAATTAAAGTTAGTCAATAAAGGGGTTGGAATTCAATCCGATTTAGATGCCGCTAAAGCTGATCTTGATGGAATTAAAGCCGATATAGCAGCACTAGATGCAGATATTATCAGTGCTCAAGTTGCCGTTGATACCGCTAAAGTGAACTTAGGGTATACTAAAATTCGTTCGCCAATTGATGGTGTCATTGTGGCAATTCCGGTTGATCAAGGGCAAACTGTTAACTCTGTTCAAAGTGCGCCAACAATAGTCAAAGTTGCACAACTGGATAAAATGACCATTGAGGCACAAATTTCTGAAGCAGATGTGATTAATGTAAAAAAAGGCATGCCTGTTTATTTTACAATATTAGGCCAGCCCAATAAACGTTTTGAGGGATTAACACTACGAGCAATCGAGCCTGCACCAGACTCAATTAATACCGAAAGTTCATCTAACTCAAGTACCTCCTCTTCAACGACTAAAACAGCCATCTACTATAATGGTTTGTTTGATGTTGATAATCCAAATCACATTTTACGTATTTCGATGACAGCTCAAGTTTATATAGTGTTATCACAAGCTAAGGATGTGCTTACGATTCCATCACAAGCTATTGAAAAGAATTTAGATGACGATAAAGCTATTGTTTACGTACTTAATCAACATAATGATATTGAAGAGCGAAAAGTCAGTTTAGGTGTCAATAATAATGTTAATGTTGAAATCAAATCAGGGCTTAAAGAAGGAGAAGTCGTCATTGTAAGTAGTATCAATGGTGCACAACTCAATCCTAATGGACGGACCCCAAGGATAAGATTCTAATATGACAAATAATAACCCGCTGATTAAACTGGAAAATATAGTACGTGAATTCCCTGCTGGCGATTCAACCATAAAAGTGCTTAAAGGTATCAATTTGTCGATTAATGCTGGTGAAATGGTTGCCATTATTGGCGCTTCAGGATCGGGCAAATCAACTTTAATGAATATTTTGGGTTGTTTAGATAAACCCAGTTCGGGGGTTTATACTATTGGAGGTCGAACCACTAATCAATTATCCCCCGATGAATTAGCCGAATTACGTCGTGAACATTTTGGTTTTATCTTCCAACGTTATCATTTATTAAGTGCCCTTACTGCGCAAGGGAATGTCGAAATTCCAGCAATTTATGCTGGCGCATCTAATGAATTTAGGCAACAACGTGCTGTTGAAATTTTAACGCGATTAGGGTTAGAAGATAAAATCAATAACAAGCCGAATCAATTATCTGGCGGTCAGCAGCAACGAGTCAGTATTGCGCGAGCGTTAATCAATGGTGGGCAAGTGATTTTAGCCGACGAACCAACCGGCGCGCTAGATCGTAAAAGCGGTTTAGAAGTTATGGCAATATTGCGCGAACTTCATAAACAAGGCCATACTGTCATCATTGTGACTCACGATAGCAATATTGCCCAAAGTGCACAGCGCATTATAGAAATCAGTGATGGTAATATTATTTCAGATGCTAGTAATCCTAACTATCATGATGATGATGATAATCGACAAATAAAACAGATAGAAACAACCAAAACACAAGATAACTGGTTAGCCAAATACTATCGTTTTCGTGATGCATTTAATATGGCAATATTATCTATGTTATCACAGCGACTACGTACTTTTTTAACCATGCTTGGTATTATTATTGGTATCGCCTCTGTTGTGTCAATGGTGGCATTAGGGCAAGGAACCAAGCAAAAAATTCTGTCTGACATTAATTCATTAGGAACAAGCACCTTAGAAATTTATGCTGGTAATGGATTTGGTGATCGTAATGCCGATAAAATCACAACATTGCGATCTTCTGATGCTGACTTTTTAGCCAAACAAAGTTTTGTCCATAGTACCACGCCTAACCTTTCAACTAGTGTCTATTTTCGCGTTAATAATTTGGCGGTAACAGGAACGGTTAATGGGGTTGGTGAACAGTATTTTACTGTGCGTGGTTATAATATAACTAAAGGTAAAGCGTTTGATCACGCAAGTGTTCTGTCGTCCGCGCAAGATGCTGTCATCGATGAAAATACCGTTAATCGCTTATTTAATAATCAAGATCCAATTGGTAAAATTATTATGGTTGGGCAACTACCAGTTAAAGTCATTGGTATTGCAACTAAACAACAGCAAGGCTTTGGTAGTAATGAAAGCCTGAATATTTGGTTACCTTATACCACAGTGATCAATCGCATGGTTGGGCAAACATCATTAAAAAGCATTACTGTTAGAGTAAATGATAATGTTGATCTATCCGTAGCAGAACAAGCGATTAATAAGATTATGCTACAACGCCATGGCACTAAAGACTTTTTTATATTTAATTCCGATAGTATTCGTGAAACCGTGAATTCTTCAACATTGGTGTTAACATTATTAATCTCAACTATTGCGTTAATTTCACTGTTGGTTGGCGGTATTGGCGTAATGAATATTATGCTGGTGTCAGTCACAGAAAGAACGCGAGAAATTGGGGTAAGAATGGCGGTTGGAGCTCGCTCTAGTGATATTCTTCAACAATTTTTAATTGAAGCAGTGTTAGTCTGTTTAATTGGTGGTATTTTGGGAATTATACTATCATTTGCGGTTGGGCTGATTTTCAATTATTTTGTCTCTTTATTTGCTATGAGTTTTTCAATCATTTCAATTATTGCGGCATTTAGTTGTTCAAGTATCATTGGTATTATTTTTGGTTATTTTCCTGCCAAACGAGCGGCAAAACTTGATCCAATTTATGCACTAGAACGTGAATAATACTCCAATAAAATCCCTTTGCTGAAATAACTCAAACAAAGGGATTGATTAATTTACAGCTCGCTAATTGATTAATGCAATGAATATTTTCTATGTATCTATCAATTATTTAAACAGTAATAAATTACTCATTACTGTTTGCTTGTTTATCATGAGCTTTGACATTCGGATCTAAACCAACTAAAAAGGCTGTAACCCTCGCATAATCTTTAATAAATGCATCATCACTTGACACATCTAACCCTTTAGTATTGATATAGAATTTACGATTAACAATCCAAGTTGGTATGGATGTTGGCTGCATTTCTTTAATAGCATTAGCTTGTTGCGCCATAAAAGCTTTAACTAAAAAGCTGTCTTTGGTTTTATCATAAGTTTCAGAATCCACACCGAGTTCAGCAAATACAGCTTTAATATCATCTGGCGTTTTTATACTACGATCTTTTTGTACTGCATTATACAGTGCTGGTGAAACTTTATCTTCAATACCAAGTACATTAGCAATCGCCCATGCTTGAGCTAAATCTTGAGCAAGTGGACCAAAATCCAATAAATGATAACGTTTAATTTTGATATCTTGAGGGATAGCTTTAGCTATAACTTGTGAACCATGATATTGGTTTTCAAATCTATAACAACTAGGACAATTAAACGAAAAAAATTCGATCACTTCTTTATCTGGCGATGGATTAGTGGGTAATACAATATATTGTTTATCCACTTCAATCGGAGCTTGAGTCGTCGCCGGAGCGGCTGTTTGCGATGCATCTGTTTTTGCATTAGAAGGCGCTTCATCAGCAAAACAATTTACCGAAAACAGTAATACTCCCATAGCAATAAGCGTTTTTTTCATTTAACTAATTCTCCTTATTCTTTAATGATGCCGCGAGCTTTTAATAGTGCGGTTTTAAAATCTTCTTCATAATCTTTTTTTAGTCCGGGAATGACTTCACTTTTATCAGCATCGCGCATCTTTAAGTGATAGATTAACACTTCATCGCCCAGATCTTTTAAATCGCCCTCGAAGCCAGCTTCCTGACCGAGTTTAACTAAAAATTGTAACAAACTGAGATCTGAATCATTTTCCCAAGCTGACTTTAATAATTCCATTACTTCATCAATACGATGACATTTCATAAATTATACCTTTTTTGAATCTTCAAACCCATTGAAGATGATGATTTAATATTTTATTTTGATATTGTGTTACTCATTAGTTTAAGCATAACACTATTGATAAAACAATTTATCAAAATAAATGATGTAAACATGTTTAATTGAATTTATCAATTATTCCATACCTGAAAAACCATTACAGATATATTTCATTTTCCAATTACAACACTTGATTACTTAATCTAAGTATGAAGACTATGTTATAAATTGTACGATTTAAAATAACTTTGCTATATAGTAATGTTATTTTGTGTTTTGGCAATGTAAAAGAGAAATAATTTATGCAGAAAAGCGCTATTACCGCAATCGTTTTAGCTGGAGGTCAAAGCTCACGCATGAATGGTGAAGACAAAGGCTTAATCTTATTAAATGACAAAGCGCTTTATCAACATGTTATTGATCGCATTGCGCCTCAAGTCGGCACACTAATGATCAATTGCAATCGTCATTTAGATCAATATCAAAAAGCAGGTTATGCCATATTTAGTGATGATTTAGAGGGTTTTTTAGGACCACTTTCGGGCATCTATAGCGGATTACGTCGGACCAATACCGATTGGAACTTATTTGTTAGTTGTGATACCCCTTATTTACCCAAGGATTTAATTGCCCGTTTAGCAAAATATACGACCAATTATAGCGCTATCTACCCTTTTGATGGCAAATACGCTCATCCAACGATTTTACTTATACATCGTTGTGTACTTGTACAATTAGAACAATATTTAGCACTAGGGAACCGCAAACTAATGCTATTTTTGCAGCAAGTACAAGCTAAAGCCGTAGATTTTAGTGATACGCCAACATCTTTTGTGAATATTAATACCTATGACGAATTAGCCAACGCACATTTATCCTAAATCAAATTTTACGATAACCATGATTGCAATAGTCTATCTAACCTATCAATTTCATCTATTTGAGTTGACCATGAAGTACAAAAACGTAAACAGCAGTTATGGTCATCGATAGGACCTAAATTATCAACCGCATAATGAGCAATAATTTTTTCAGCCAGTTGGTTGGGAAAATTAACAAATAGTTGGTTAGTTTGTGGTTTGCTGGCAAATGTTAATCCAGCTTTTTCAAAAACAATTTTTAGTTTATCGGCCATATTATTACTGTGTTGCCCTAACTGGAAGTACAAATCATTTTGCATCAACTCATTCATCTGTACAGCAACAATCCAGCTTTTTGCTAATATTGCACCTTTTTGCTTCATACTAAAACGAAAGTCTTGATTAATAGATAGATTATTAAAAATAACCATTTCACCAGCAAACGCCCCGACTTTGGTTCCACCAATATAAAATACATCAGTGTATTTAGCTAAATCAGGCAAAGTCAGATCATTATCTTTTGCTGCCAATGCCATCGCTAGGCGGGCACCATCTAAATAGAGAAAAAGGCGATTTTTTTGGCAATATTGATAAAGATTTTTAAGATCTTGCTGACTATATATTGTGCCTAATTCAGTGGTATTAGAGATGTAAATAAGCTTAGGTTGTACCATATGTTCATCACTATGATGAAATAATACAGGTTCTATCAATTCCGGCGTAAGTTTTCCATCAGCTGTTGGCACCGAGATTACTTTATGCCCTGTCGCTTCAATCGCTCCGGTTTCATGCACGTTAATGTGTCCGGTATTCGCGGCAATTACGGCTTGATAGGGTTTTAAAATATGTGAAATGACCGTTAGATTGGTTATTGTGCCACCAGGCATAAAATGCACATCAGCATGAGGAGATTGTAATCGTTTTTGGATATTTGTTATAGCTTGTTTGCAATATTCATCTAAACCATAACCCGCTAATTTCTTATTATTAATAGCAATAAAACTTTCTAACAAACTGGGGTGAACAGTTTGATTGTAATCATTCAAAAAATCGTTCATATTATTCTCTTTTTGAACATCTGCTGCAAAAAATCATGTAATATTGTTTATCTATCGAATATGGTACATTAACATAAACTAGTGATGAATAAAAAAAAGATTATCGGAATTTGTGGTTATAGCGGTAGTGGCAAAACTACATTGTTAAAACAGGTTATTCCACTACTTATTAAACAGGGCGTTAATGTAGGCTCATTAAAACATGCCCATCATGACATCGAGTTAGACATCCCTGGTAAAGATAGTTATGAATTGCGTAAGGCCGGCTCAGTACAAACAGCCATCGTATGCGATAATCGTTATGCAATTATTCATGAAACGCCCAATAAACCAGCAGATCTGACTACACTGATAAATCAGTTTACAGATGTAGACATCATATTAATTGAAGGATTTAAACACGAAAAAATACCTAAAATTATCTGTCATCGTCAAACCATTAGTCATCCCGTTTTTATCGATGACTTTACGCTTGCTATCGCCAGTGATAACCAATTAGATATATCGATTCCATTGCTGGATATCAATCAACCACAACAAGTTGTGAAGTTTATACTCGATTACCTATTTAACTGATCTAATGATGATGTTCTGATTGGCAATAAAACGTATTGAGTAAAGTTAATTTTTTATAGCGATGTAACTCATTTACTAGCTTGTTTAACATAAATAGCCAATTGAAAAATGAAAGATTGATATTCCAAACAAAAATTTATAAACATTAAATAAAACAATGTAAATGATATGTTAATATAGCTAACCTTTAGCTATATCCTGATTTAAGCAATATGCATCCATTATTAAAAAAGATATTAATCAAAACAAGAAACGTAGTTATTGGATTAATGCTGTTATCTATTTTTCTCATTTTAATAATGCGTTGGATCGATCCGATTGGCTCAATGTTAATGGTGGAAAGAAAAATTGTTAATTGGGGCATCACACAACAGCGGGAATGGAAAGATTGGGATGCAATTTCAGACAATATTAAAATCGCAGTTATTGCTTCAGAAGATCAGAACTTTGCAACACACTGGGGCTTTGATTTTGATGCAATTAATCGAGCATTGAAACACAATCAAAATGCAAAAAAAATTCGTGGCGCAAGCACTATTACCCAACAAGTAGCTAAAAATATTTTTTTATGGCCATCACGAAGTTGGCTACGTAAAGCAATAGAATCTTGGTTTACTATCTGGATTGAGTTAATTTGGTCAAAACAAAGAACCCTTGAAATCTATTTAAATAGTGTAGAATGGGGGGAGGGGATTTTTGGCATTGAAGCAGCATCTCGTTATTATTTTAATGTCAGTGCAAATCAATTAACGCCTTATCAAGCGAGTTTACTTGCAGCAACGTTACCTAATCCAAGAAAATGGAGCCCAGCCACCCCCACAAACTATGTCCAAAAAAAAGCAGAATGGATTCGAGCGCAAATGGCTAATCTTGGTGGTAAAAATTATTTAAAACAGATGGAGTAAAAACTGTTTTAAATTAATGTCTGAATAAATTCGGGTACCACCTGACTTGCTGGGCCATAAATTTTAGTTTGAAATAAACTTTCGCCTAAGCTTGGCTCTAAATTAAGTTCAATCGTTTTAGCACCGGATTGATTAGCAATTTGAACAAAACCGGCGGCAGGATAGACATTGCCCGATGTGCCAATTGAAATAAAATAATCTGCTTGTGATAATGCATCATAAATTTGATCCATCTGTAATGGAATTTCACCAAACCAAACAATATGCGGGCGTATTAATTTATTTTGTTGATAATTAATATCGTTGAAACAGTCAATAATTTCTCCGGTTTTTTCATTACGCGCTTTTAATAATTCGCCATGCATATGAATAATATTTTTCGATCCAGCTTGTTCATGTAAGTTATCAACATTTTGAGTTACAACCAATACATTATTTGAACCGAGTTTTTGTTCTAACTCAGCCAGTGCAATATGAGCTTGATTAGGTTTTACCGATGGATCTTGCAATTTTCTTCGTAACATATTGTAAAAATTATGCACCGCAATGGGATCACGACGGTAACCTTCATAAGTGGCAACATCATTAACATCATAACCTTCCCATAATCCATTTTGGGCTCGAAAGGTTGATAACCCCGATTCGGCTGAAATGCCAGCCCCTGTTAAAATGACAATTTTGGGCGTTTTTAACATATCTATTTTCCTTTTTATTGATAAGTTAAATAATCTACTAAGATATAAAAGATTATTGGCTATATTCGGTGGTAAATATATGTAAGGCTGGTTGGCTTAATTTTTGATATTGGCTGTAAGCACTTGCTACTTTAAGCCTTATTTCATCTTTTGATTCACCATCCAACCAACTGTTAATCATAGCATGAATACTATAAGCTTCTGGTGCCATACGGTGCAAGGTTAAGATCAATGGATTAATACCTAAATGAGATAGTGGTGGAGTAAAATATTTCTGACTTTTACAAGCAAATACAGCAGCATAACGCGATTTTTGCTTTTCTTGTTGAGTTTTAGATAATGTGCTCCAACGCCAACTACCTGGTAAATAACTGCGCCAAGATGGCGTTTCCATTAATGCATTATGCCCAATATAAACAACAAGATCAGCGTTACCACCAGCATTGATTTGTTTTTTATCTACTGATAATGACAGCGAATTTTTTCCCGCAGAATAGTCAATAAAATCATTTACCGTATCATCAATATATTTACCATCATAGGCTTGAGCAATAAGGTAAACATCTTGATTTTGATGTTTATATATTATCTCTTCTAATATTTTACCATCATTAGGCTTATTAACTTGTATAACTTGCCACTCTTTTTGCTTAGCAAAATAGGTTTTAAAACCGTAAGCCGCGCCCCAATAGAGATTATTTTTTGGATCTTGACCATTACCAATCGCAGCTGGAACAGGCGCTATACCTTGATATTTGTTATCACATAATGCGACCAGAACATGAATAACTTTTGTGTCGGCTAAACATGAAAAAGATAAAAAAAACGATAAGAATGATATCAACCATAAATAAGGACTAATTTTGTTCATAATTGATACTTTCCCCATCAATTTCATATTTAACTATAACTAAATTTTATACATCACTTTGCAAGAAATACATTTCAGCATACCGGCTGCATTCTGTTTAATCAATGTATCTTTCCAGATTTTATTCTTTCGCTAAGTAACACCGTTTTGACCAATAAAGGTATTTTTCATCATTATAATAAGTACATTGATTTTCTTGATTATACTATAATTATTTTAAAGTTAATGCGAGTCGACATTTCATACAATTTGTAAAATTTTATCAGTCAAATTATAGCGCATTCAATTGACATAATTATAAAAAATAGCCATATTTAAGCCAAAAGGTAAAACATATCCATTATTAGGAAAAGTTTCAAAGCTGTGGTTAGCGCTTGCTATGATGTCTAGTTCTAAATAGATTGCTAACTAGTATGTGAAATAGCTAATATTGACCAATATCCTCACCAAATGAAAGCATCATGGGATCAATAACGCCTCATTTTTGAATTGATTTGCCAACCAGTCGACAAAAAGAGAAGCACCAAGTAAATAGTAAGGTAATCAACATTGGTTTACGCTTAACCATATAGCTTAATGTGATAACTTGAAAGCGGTTTCCTTATAAATTTTATAGTTGTAATGTAAAAAATAAATAGACTGCTTTATGTTATCTACTTTTAAATAAAAACAATAACCATGTTAAATAAATAGCGTGAACCCTCGCTTAACGATCAAAAGTTGATATTAATTAACTTTACAGATGATATAATATTATCAATTAGTTAACTAAATTTTCAATGAAATCATAAGTTTTTATAAGGTATTTTTAAATGAAAACAATTGGCTTAATCGGCGGTATGAGTTGGGAAAGTACCGTTACCTATTATCAAGTAATTAATCAAATGGTAGCAAAATCATTAGGGGGGTTACATTCAGCGAAAACGCTATTATATAGCGTAGATTTTCAAGAAATTGAATTATGCCAAGCCAATGGTGAGTGGGATAAAAGTGCACTGATTTTAATTGATGCAGCCAAAAAATTACAAATAGCAGGTGCAGATTTTATTGTCATTTGTACCAATACTATGCATAAAGTCGCAGATCAGATTCAATCAGCAATTACTATTCCAATTATTCATATTGCAGATGTCACAGCTAAAAAATTGATTCAACAAGGTATTAAAACTGTAGCATTGTTAGGGACTAAATACACAATGGAGCAAGATTTTTATAAATCAAAATTGATTGACCAAGGCTTAATAGTATTAATACCGGATCAAGAAGATAGAAATGTTGTTAACCAAATTATTTACGATGAACTTTGTAAAGGGATTATTAAACCGGCATCTAAACAAGCTTACTTAACGATTGTTGATAAATTAGTTGAACGCGGAGCACAAGGTGTGATTTTAGGCTGCACAGAAATTGGTTTATTAATATCACAATCAGATCGAAATATCCCTTTTTTTGATACAGCCTTAATTCATGCAGAAGCCGCCGCTATGCTAGCAATAAGTCACTAAGCATTATCATTTTTATCGTTAATATATTCCAAAATATCTCCAGGTTGGCAATCTAAATATTCACAGATTGCCTCAAGTGTGGCTAGTCTAAAACCTTTCACTTTAGCTTGTTTAAGTAAAGATAGATTTTGTTCCGTAATACCGATAGCCATAGCTAAATCTTTAGATTTTACTTTTCGTTTAGCGAGCATTACATCTAGATTTATAGTAATTGGCATGTTTAATTCCCCTATACAAACTGCTGATTTTCTTCCGCTAGTTGGCATGCTTTTTTTAATATTTGTCCGATAACCATAATACTGATAGCTGGGAACAATACCATAATATCATCACTTGAAAACGAAAAAGAAAAATAACGTTCAGCTTGGTTGAAACTTAAAATTAAAGTTAACAAAGGCTCAGATAAAATACTAACAATAGACCAGATGACTAACATTTTACCAAAAATATAGCAGTGATTAGCTGACCTTTCTGAAAAGAAATCAGATTGACTGTATTTTAAAAAAAGTAATCGCAACTGATAAAATGCATAAATTAAAATAAAGATTTCTACAGTATCAATTAACGTTGCTAAAAAAGCCTGCCAAAACTCGAGTTTAGTTGGATCAACATCAACACTGTTAGATATAAAAAAAGAATATCCTCCTGATGCTAATCCAATATTTTCAATATTAAAAAAGTAATAAAGTAGTGGCGATAATGCACCAATCAACATAACTATGATAATAAGGGTTGTTAATAGTACCATAAATCGACAATATTGATTTAAGCGTAAGTTTGATCGAGCTAATGTTGTGTTCATATTTATTTCCTTTTTTATAAAGATTGAGCACAGTCTAGCCTATAAAAATAGAAATAACAATAATAAATTAAAGTGAAACGATAATTTTTTATCGTTTAATATTTATTTAAAATAAAATAGCAAAATCAATAGTGAGTAAAATTTAGTTATAAAAAAACCTTACTTTGTTACAAGTAAGGTTCAGGAAGTTAACATTAACGAAAAAAAATTATGCTTCGATTGCAACTCGTAATTTTTTCATTGCATTTTTTTCGAGTTGACGAATACGTTCAGCAGAAACACTATACTTATCAGCTAAAACTTGCAAAGTTGATTTACTATCGTCGGAATCTAACCAACGTGCTTTAATAATATCCTGACTTCGTTCATCCAATTGTGATAAAGCATCATGCAATTTATCTGTTGCGTCATTTTCCCAATTATCATTTTCAATTGATTTTGAGAAATCAGAATTACTATCTTCTAGATAAAGTGCTGGAGCAACAATAGAATTATCATCGTCATCACTATCTACATCAAATGACATATCTTGAGCAGACATTCGCGATTCCATTTCAAGGACATCTTTAGGTGTTACGCCAAGTTCATCTGCCACCATATCAACTTCTGCATTATTAAACCAACCTAAGCGTTGTTTATTCTTTCTTAAATTAAAAAATAATTTTCTTTGTGCTTTTGTGGTTGCAACTTTAACAATTCGCCAATTTTTAAGCACATACTCATGAATTTCAGCTTTTATCCAGTGTACAGCAAAAGAAACTAATCGAACCCCCATTTCAGGGTTAAAACGACGTACAGCTTTCATTAATCCAATATTACCTTCTTGAATCAAATCTGCTTGTGGTAAACCATACCCAGAATAACCTCGAGCAATATGCGCAACAAAGCGCAAATGAGATAAGATTAATTGTCGTGCAGCATCAACATCATCATGATAATAAAGTTTTTCACCTAACGATTTTTCTTCTTCTGCTGTTAACATCGGATAGGTGTTAATCATACGAAGGTATGATTCTATATTGCCTTGTGGGATTAAAGCACTTACTGGCATTTTTAAATCAGTACTCATTTAATTCCCTCCTTCATTTAAACTGATTTTGTTGCATAATTTTATGTATGCAACAATTTAAATTCTAACTGTTATATTAGACTACAAAAAAGTCAATTAGTTCACATTTTAATAAAATTTTTAACAATAAGTAACTATCTTATTTTTGTAATTAAGTAATGTACATTACTTTCAAATATTTTTTAGTCGCGATCAAGGCTGAAAGCCATCCAATAATTATTGAGAACAAAATAATTAATACACTTTCATCCCATGACAGTCCTTCTAAAGTAAATTTTGTTCCAAAAACAGTTGAAACGTGCAAAATAATTGAGTCAATTTGCCAAATGAATATTTTGGATAATATTAATGCAAGTACTGCACTGATAAACCCAATAAAAATCCCATTATACAAAAAAGGTCTTAATATAAAACCTTCAGTAGCACCAATTAATTGCATCACCAAAATCGTTTGTCGACGGGAAAAGATACTTAATCTAATACTATTGCCAATAACAAGTGATACAGCAATAATCATGAAAATCGAAATTGTCCAGACTATTGATTTTACCATGTCTGTCAATGCCATTAATCGCGTAAACCAGCTATCATCAAGTTGTACATCATCAACCCCTTCTATTTTCATGATTTGTGATTGTAATCCATGTAATATGCTAGTTTGCTTAGCCTCTTCTTTAGGAAAAAGAATAGCAACAGCAGGTAAAGGGTTTTCATCTAACAGATCAAGTGCTGTTGCAAAACCAGACCAAGTTTTAAATTCTTCTCGTGTATCATCTCGTGAAAGATAATCTATTTTCTCAACTTCTGGGTATGTTTTAAATTTACTAATTAATTCTTTAGTTTGTTCTGCCGTAAGTGATTTGTTGATATACACAGTTAAGTTTGGAGTTGGATACCATTGATGCGCTGCTTGATTTGCATTTTTCCACAACAAATAACTAATCGTTGGTAATGTTATTGAAATTGCAATGACAAAAATTGTCAATATTGAAGCAAAAATATGCTGACGAAAATCATTAAATACGTTATGCCATGCATAACTAATTTGTCTTTTCCATCGGGATAAAAAGCTATTTTTATTTTTCGATTTTGACTTAATAGTGTTAATGTTAGCGTTTATCATTATGTTATTCCTCTAAACGCCCTTGATTTAAATTTAGTATTCGATGGTGTTTACGACGAATAAGCCCCATATTATGGGTTGCCATTAATACGGTGACACCTGCTTGGTTAAACTCTTCAAATAGCTTTAAAATATCTTTCGAAAGTTTATCATCTAGGTTACCGGTTGGTTCATCGGCTAATAAGACGCTTGGACGATTAACAATGGCACGCGCTATTCCTACGCGCTGTTGTTCACCACCTGATAACTGTATAGGATAAAATTTCATTTTATCTATCAAACCGACTTTATCGAGCGCGGCCGAAACACGCCTACGAATTTCTTCGATAGGTTTTCCTAAAATAATTAATGGAATAGCCACATTATCATAAACAGTGTGATCCATTAATAATTGGTGATCTTGAAAAATCATCCCAATTGTGCGGCGTAAAAACGGCATATCTTGTTTTTTCAAGCTAGATACATTGATACCATTTAATAATACTTTGCCGTCATTAGCTTTTTCTAATCCACAAATTAAACGCATCAAAGTACTTTTACCTGCACCAGAGTGACCTGTTAAAAATGCCATTTCTCCGGATAATAATGTAAAGTTTATATTTTGAAGGGCGGGCTTTCCACCCGAGTAAACTTTACTTACATGCTGGAATTGGATCATGAGTTCTCTCTATTCATCTGTTTGTTCAAACAGCGCATTAATAAAATCATCAGCAACAAAAGGTCTTAAATCTTCAATTTTTTCACCAACACCGATGTAACGGATTGGAATATTAAATTGATCAGCAATGCTAAATATAATACCACCTTTCGCCGTACCATCTAATTTAGTTAATGTCATTCCTGTTACACCAACAGCCTCATTAAATAATTTAGTTTGGCTAATAGCATTTTGGCCTGTTCCTGCATCTATTGTTAACATGATTTCATGTGGAGCAGTCTCATCTTGTTTTTTAATCACTCTAACTATTTTTTTCAATTCATCCATTAGATGTGATTTATTTTGTAAACGACCTGCTGTATCGGCAATTAAGACATCTATTTTTTTTGCCTTTGCTGCTTGTATTGCATCAAAAATAACTGAGGCAGAATCAGCATTAACATGCTGTGCAATAACGGGGATATTATTTCGCTCACCCCAAACTTGTAATTGCTCAACAGCTGCTGCACGAAAGGTATCGCCTGCAGCAAGCATCACTGATTTACCTTGTTGTTGAAATTGACGAGCTAATTTACCAATTGTCGTTGTTTTACCAACACCATTTACCCCTACCATTAAAATAACAAATGGTTTATGACTTTCAATATCAAGCGGTTGATCAACCCCGTCTAAAATAGACTTCATTTCATGTTTTAAAATTTCATGAAGTGCATCTGCATCTTTTAACTCTTTTCTTGAGGCTTGTTGTGTTAATGAGCTTATTAATTTTTGTGTAGTATCAAATCCTACATCTGCAATAATCAGTTGTTCTTCTAGTTCTTCAAATAATTCATCGTCAATTTTTTTGCCTTTGAATAAATTTAAAAAACCCGATCCAATATTTTGTTTAGTCTTGAAAAGACCTTTTTTTAAACGAGCAAAGAAACCTTCTTTTTTTTGTTCAACCATAAATAAATTGTCCCATGAGCATAACTGATAATCATTTTATCTTATTTTAGAATAAACCCCAATGTATTCAATAAATGTGAATAATATTATTGAGTTATATTATTATAAAATAATGATAATAAGTGATGATTTAGTATTTATTAATGTGATCTATTTAAGCCTAAAGATCATTTACGCTGATAGATTGCCATTCACCTAACGGCAGATGCTGAGTAAATAGATTATAATTGCCAATTTGAACACGTATTAAACGTAAACAAGGATAACCAACCGCAGCACACATTCTTCTAACTTGACGATTTTTTCCTTCCGTAATAGTTAAACTTAGCCAAGAAGTAGGAATAGCTTTACGTTCACGAATAGGCGGAACGCGTTGCCATAGATTAGTCGGCGCTTCCAGCTTAGTCGCTATAGCTGGGGCTGTATAGAACTCTTTTAACTGAACACCTTGAGCGAGTTTATCTATAGCTTGTTGACTAATTACGCCTTCAACTTGTACCCAATAAG